>AEPR01000125.1 GCA_000195205.2 Oxalobacteraceae bacterium IMCC9480
CTTCCTTCGACAGGCTTCCTTCGACAAGCCCAGGACGAACGGCTTGCGGAGCACTACCTCTGCCCATACATCATCTGCTGCGCCAGCACCTTGCGTGCAGGAGCCACCGCATCCATCAACCCCAGCGACAATCCCAGCAATCCTTGCGTCAGCGTGCCCTCAGGCGCACTGGCAAACACGCGCGCCATCGCATCAGTAACGCGGATGGTCATGCCGCGATCGCGGCTGCGCTGTGCGTGGAATGCGGTTAGCGCGGCGGGACTGACGTCGCTGGCCAGTAATCTGGCCAGCACCATCGCATCACGCAATCCCAGATTCAATCCCTGCCCGGCGACCGGATGCAGCGTCTGCGCGGCATTGCCGATGGCGATCGTGCGGGCGGTCGGGGCGACATGCGCGTTCAGGCCGAGCGGGTACACGAAGCGCGGCTTGCAATCGAGGAAGCGGCCGACGCGGCCACCAAACAGCGCTTCGAGTTCGACCAGAAAAGCGGCATCGTCAAGCGCCACCAGGCGCGCGGCAGTCGCGGTCTGCGCGCACCAGACTACCGCGTAGCCATCGTCTTGTGGCAGCAGCGCCAGCGGCCCTTCGGAAGTAAATCGTTCGAACGCGCGCTGCATCAGCGGCGCGCTGGTCGTCACGTGCGTGACGATGGCGCTTTGCTGGTAATCGCGATGCAGCGTGCGCGCCGGTTGCTGCGCAAACACGCCGCCTTCGGCCTGGATCAGCACGGCGCTGGTGCAGCTGCTGCCATCGTCGAATTGCAATGTGACGTGGCCGGCTTGCTCTTGCGTGGTGCTGACTTGCAGCGGCCGGCGCACGGCGATGCCGGCCTGCGTGGTCGCGGCGGTCAGGGCCGCCACCAGCGCACCGTAACGCGTGACATAGCCCAGCGCCGGCAAGTCGTAGTCGGCACGGTCAAGCAGCGTGCGGCCAAAATGGCCGCGCCGCGAGACATGGATCTGCGAGATGGCCTGAGCCGCTACCGGCCAGGCACCGACCTGCTCAAGAATTTGCCGGCTGCCGTACGACAGCGCGATCGAGCGCGGATCGGCGGCCGATTGCACGGCAGTCTTCGCATCGACCAGCGCGATGCGTTCCGGCGCCATGCCACGCTGCACCAGCAAGCCGGCCAGCACCAGTCCGACCGGACCGGCACCACAAATGGCGATATCGACGTCGGTGTGCATCATGCGTTGCGCATCATGGCTTCGATGTCGGCAATGGTTTTGGGCGCATCGCTGCTCATGACTTCGGCACCGCTGGCGGTGACGGCGATGTCGTCCTCGATGCGGATGCCGATGTTCCAGTACTGCTCGGGAATGCCGGCTGCCGGGCGCACGTAGATGCCCGGCTCGACCGTCAGCGTCATGCCGGGATGCAGGATGCGCCATGGCTTGTCGCCGCCGGTGGTCGCAGTGTCATTGACTTCGCGGTATTCGCCGACATCGTGCACGTCCATGCCGAGCCAGTGACCGGTGCGGTGCATGTAGAACTGGCGGTAGTCACCATTGGTGATGACGTCGTCGAGCGTGCCGACCTTGTTGGCATCGAGCAGGCCGGTAGCTAGCATGCCTTGCGACAGGATGCGCACCGCCGCGTCGTGGCCGTCCATGAAGCGCTTGCCGGGACGGATCTCGGCAATGGCGGCATGCTGCGCGGCCAGCACCAGCGCGTACAGGGTCGCTTGCGCGGGCGTGAAGGTGCCGTTGGCCGGGAAGGTGCGCGTGATGTCGGAGGCATAGCCATCGAGTTCGCAACCGGCATCGATCAGTACCAGGTCGCCATCCTGCAGGACCGTGGCGCCGGCGCGGTAATGCAGCACGCAGGCATTCGCACCGGTGGCGACGATCGAGGTGTAGGCGGGAAAGTCCGAGCCGTGATTGCGGAATTCATGCAGCAGTTCGGCGTCGATCTGGTATTCGTGCAAGCCGGGCCTGGCCATGCGCATCGCCCGTGCGTGGGCTTCGGCCGAGACCGTCGCGGCGCGCCGCATGATGGCCAGTTCGGAGTCATCCTTGATCAACCGCATTTCATTGAGCAGGCAGCTGACATCGTGCGCCGACGAGGGCGCGGTGATGCCGGCGCGTGACTGCGTGCGGACTTTTTTCAGCCAGCCCCGGACTTGCGCATCGAGCGCGGCGTTGCTGCCCAGCGCGTAGAACAGCGCCGGTTCGTCGGCCAGCAGTTTCGGCAGGATCGCATCGAGCGCATCGATAGGAAAAGCGGCATCGAAACCGAAGGCTTCGCGTGCACCCTCGGGGCCGTGGCGGAAGCCTTCCCAGATTTCGCGCTCGGTATTTTTTTCGCGGCAAAACAGGATGGACTGGGTTTTTTTACCGGCGACCAGCACGATGACGGCTTCCGGCTCGGCGAAGCCGGACAGGTAGTAGAAGGTGCTGTCATGCCGGTACGGGTATTCGGCATCGCTGTTGCGGTGCTGTTCCGGCGCCGTCGGGATGATGGCTACGCCGCCTCCGCGTGCCTGCATTTGTGCGATCAGGCTGGCGCGACGGGCGGCGTAGGGACTCATGGTTGTTTGCTTTCGGTGAGGGGGCGGTTCAATTGGGCCAGACGCTCGGGGGTGCCGACGTCAATCCAGTCGCCACGATACACCTCTCCGCCGATTTGTCCGCGTGCCGCAAATTCGCGCAGCAGCGGGGCCAGTTTGGCGGGTGTGCCGGCGATGGTGGTGGCGAATAATTCCGGCCGGTAGACGCCGATACCCGAGAATGTGAAGCGTGGCGTACCGTCATTGTTGACCGCAAACGTGGTCAGGCCGAAGTCGCCGTCGGGCACGTGCGGCGGATTCTTGACCAGATAGATCCAACCGATATCACGCTGGTCGGCCGGATACGGATTGCCCCACATGTCGGCATCGACCAGCGCCGACTTGACTTGCTCGAAATCGAAATGCGGGCAATAGATATCGCCATTGACCACCACGAACGGTGCATCACCCAGCAGCGGTAGCGCCTGCGCAATGCCGCCGGCGGTGTCGAGTGCCGTGGCTTCGGCCGAGTACTGCAGCGTCGCGCCGAACTGGCTGCCATCGCCCAGCGCGTCGACCAGTTGCTGGCCCAGGTGGGCGTGGTTGATGACGATCTCGGTGATGCCGGCACGGACCAGGTTGAGGATGTGCCAGACGATCAGCGGACGACCGCGGACTTTGAGCAGCGGTTTCGGGCAGGTGTCGGTGAGCGGACGCATCCGCTCGCCGCGACCGGCGGCAAGGATCATGGCTTTCATGCAGCAGACTTCCGGTAAGAGGTGGACATCAGAATGTGTAGCCGACCGACGGTGCCTTGTCCTCGAATGCATCGAGCAGCACGATCAGCGGTGCCAGCACCTTGTAGCGGCCGGCGACTTTGCGGGTGTAGCGCAGCACCAGCGGCAAGTCCTTCAGGTACGCATCCTTGCCATCGCGGTGATGCAGGCGGGCGAAGATGCCGAGCACTTTCAGGTGGCGCTGCAAGCCCATGAATTCGAAGTCGCGGTAGAACGCATCGATATCGGGATTGACCGGCAGGCCGGCGCGCTTGGCGCGCTCCCAGTAACGGATGGCCCAGTCGAGCACCTGTTCTTCATCCCATTCGATGTAGGCATCGCGCAGCAGCGACACCAGATCGTAGGTGATCGGTCCATACACCGCATCCTGGAAATCGAGAATGCCCGGATTGCCGGTCGGTAGCACCATCAGATTGCGGGCATGGTAATCGCGGTGCACGTAGACCTGCGGTTGCGCGAGGTTGTTGGCCAGCAGCGCATCGAAGACGCCATCGAGCGACTTGCGCTGGGCCTGTGTCAGCGTCACGCCGAGGTGCTTGTTGACGTACCAGTCGGGGAACAGCATCAGTTCGCGCTGCAGCAGCGCGCGGTCGTAGTCGGGCAGTACACCGGGCTGGCTGTGCATCTGGATCTGCACGAGGGCATCGATGGCATCGAGGTACATCGCAGCGGCATTGCCGGTGCCGAGCTGCTGCAAATAGGTGGTCGCGCCTAGGTCATCGAGTAGCAGGAAACCTTGTTCGACATCCTGCGCCAGTACTGCCGGCACCGACACGCCGGTGGTGCCGAACAGGGCGGCGACGGCGACGAAGGGGCGGACATCTTCTTGCGGCGGTGGTGCATCCATCACGATGGCGCTGCTGCCGTCGCCGAGATCTACCCGGAAGTAGCGGCGAAAACTGGCATCGGCCGAGGCCGGACGCAGGCTGTCAATGCGGATGTCGGAAGGCAGGCTGGCGAGCCAGAGTTTTAAATTGGTCAAACGAAGATCAGTTGGCATAGTCAAAGGCAGGAAGCGGTCCGGGGATTCCGGTTGGGAGGGAATGAGTTCCCCTATAATAAGTGATTCAATTTAAAAAATCGCCTGCCACGGTGGTCACTCCCCAATTTCATGATCCGGTTCCCTGTCCTGTCCCCGACGCAGCGCCTGCTTCGCATTCTGACCGCTGTGGTCGCTGCGGCAGCCTTGCCGAATTACGTGCTGGCCCAGAGCACGTCCAAGCCCAAGCCCGTACAGCAGAGTGATCGTGAAGCACCGGCCGAGATCAGCGCCGAGAGCATGACCGGCCGGCCCGATCGCGAACTCGATCTGGCCAACAAGGTCGAGATCGTGCGCGGCGTCACGACCATCAACTCGGACAAGGCCCAATACCACGTGGTCGAAGACGAAGTCGAAGCCAGCGGGAATGTGCGCATGCAGCGCGTCGAGGATGTCTATACCGGCGACGAGCTCAAGCTCAACATGGATGCCGGGGTCGGTTACGTGACCAATCCGACTTACCGCCTCGAACGCACCAAGGGGCAGGGCAGCGGCAAGCGCATCAACTTCGAATCCGAAACCGAAGCCACCGTCATCGATGGCACCTATAGCACCTGCGAGGGACCGAATCCGGACTGGTATCTGCAGTCCGGCACGCTCAACCTCGATACCGCGCGCGACATCGGCCTGGCCCGCAACAGCGTGGTGTACTTCAAGGGCGTGCCCATACTCGGCGCGCCGGCGATGTCGTTCCCGCTGTCGAGTGCGCGCAAGTCGGGCGTGCTGCCGCCTACCATCGGTGCGACCAACCGTGGCGGTCTTGAAGTCATGGTGCCGTACTATTTCAACATTGCACCGAACCGCGACCTGACCATTTATCCGAACATCATTGCGCAGCGCGGTTTGCAGATGGGCGCGGTGGCGCGGTATCTCGATCAGGCGTATTCGGGCGAAACCAAGCTCGAAGGTTTGCTCAAGGACAAACTGACCGGCACCGATCGCTGGTCCGTGTCATCCATCCACACGCAAACGCTGCGTCCCGGACTGACACTGAACTGGAATATCAACGCCGCGTCCGACGATGATTATCCGAGCGATTTCTCGCGCACCCTGACCACCGCGCAGCAGCGCTTGCTGTTGCGCGACCTGAGCTTGAGTTACGGCCAACCGTACTGGACCCTCACGGCGCGCGCCAGCAATTACCAGGTGCTGCAGGATCCGCTGGCACCGATCGGCCGGCCGTATGACCGTTTGCCGCAGATCACCTTTGCGTCGGCGCGCCCCGATGTCGCCGGTTTCGACCTGGCCTTCGATTCGGATCTGACCCGCTTTGCCCATCCGACACTGCAGCAGGGCGACCGTCTTTTCGTCAGCCCCAAGGTGTCATATCCGCTCATCGAGCCGGGGTTTTTCATCACGCCAAAACTGTCGTTCCACGCAACCCGCTACCAGTTGAGCGACAGCGGTAACGGTGTCACGCCAGGCGCCGCGACCTCGCCGCAGCGGGCCATTCCGACCGCATCGCTCGACAGCGGCATGGTGTTCGAACGCGATGCCCGTTTCTTCGGCCGCGACATGACCCAGACGCTGGAGCCGCGCCTGTTCTATGTCTACACGCCGTACCGCGATCAGTCGATGCTGCCCAATTTCGACAGCGGACTGGCCGACCTCAGTTTTACCCAGTTGTTCAGTGAAAACCGCTTCGTCGGCAATGACCGTATCGGCGACGCCAACCAGGTCACGGCAGCGGTGACCACGCGCTTTCTGGAAGAATCGGGTGCCGAGCGGGCCCGGATTGCGCTCGGCCAGCGCTATTATTTTTCCGATCAGCGGGTCTCGCTGGGCAGCCTGGCCAACCAAAGCCGTTCCGACTTGCTGCTGTCGGCCAACGGCCGCCTGAGCCAGTCGTTCTCGGCCGAAACCAATCTGCAATACAGCCAGACTTCGGGTGTGCTCAACCGCGCCAATGCCGGTATCAAATACCAGCCGGGTCCGATGAAGGTGCTGAACCTGGCCTACCGGCAGGACTTGCCGAACAATCTCGAAAAGTCATTCGATGCCTCGGCGCAGTGGCCATTTGCCAGTCGCTGGTATGGTGTGGGGCGTTTGAACTATTCGCTGACCACCAGCAAGATCGCCGAAGGCTTGCTCGGGGTCGAATACAAGGCCGATTGCTGGGTGTTCCGCGTGGTTGCGCAGCGCACTCCGACGGCGACTTCGCAGGCCACCTCGGCATTATTTTTCCAGCTTGAATTAAACGGATTGTCCAAACTGGGGTCGAACCCGCTGCAAGCCATACGCACCAGCGTGCCGGGCTATCAGAACGTCAACCAGACTTCCTCTTATTTACCATGACCACGAATTTTTCCAGGACTCCGGATCACACCATGCGACAAGCCCACTCCCCAGTACAGTGCCTGAAAATCGCTGCCGTCCTGATCAGCCTCGCTGCCGCTTGCCTGCAGCCGGCCAGTGCGCAATTCACGCCGGCCGGCCAGGCAGCGCCGGCCGCACCCCGCAAATCAGAGCCACAGGTCATCGATTCGATTGTCGCTGTCGTCAATAGCGACGTCATCACCCGTCTCGACCTCAATAGCCGCGTTGCGCTGGTCGAAACGCGCATGAAGCAGCAAGGCTCGCAGCTGCCGCAGCGCGCCTTACTTGAAAAACAAATCCTCGAGCGGATGATTGTCGACCGCGCCCAGCTGCAACTGGCAGCCGACAGCGGCATCAAGATCGACGACGTGATGCTGGACCGGGCGATGGCCCGACTGGCCGAGCAGAACAAGCTGTCGATGCAGGATTTCCGCAACCAGCTCGAACGCGAAGGCACGCCGTTCTCGCGCTTCCGCGAAGAGATCCGTGAAGAAATCGCGATGCAGCGCATCCGCGAACGCGAAGTCGACAACAAGCTGCAGATCACCGAATCCGAGGTCGACAATTACCTCGACGCCGAAAAGAATGCGCCGCAGATCCAGCCCGAGTACAACCTCGCCCAGATCCTGATCCGGATTCCCGAAAACGCGACCGCCGAACAGATCGCCGCACGGCGTGCGCGTGCTGACGACGTCGCCCGGCAATTGCGTAGCGGTGCGGATTTCGCCAAGCTGGCAGCGTCCTATTCCGACTCGATCGAGGCGCTCAAGGGCGGTGAACTGGGCTGGCGTACCGCCGACCGTCTGCCGCAATTGTTTGTCGATGCCGTGGCCAGGCTCAACGAGGGCGAACTGTCGGCGGTGATCAAGAGCGCCAGCGGTTTCCATATCCTCAAAGTAGCCGGCAAGCGCACCCGCAGCGCCGACAGCAGCACTGCCAGCGCTGCCGCGCCAGCCGTCCAGCAGACGCGTGCGCGGCACATCCTGATCAAGGTCAATACCATCGTGACGGCGGCCGAAGCCTTGCGCAAACTGACCGACCTCAAGCAACGCCTCGACAACAAGGCCGCGACTTTCGAGGAACTCGCCAAGCTGTATTCGAATGACCTGTCGGCCTCGAAAGGCGGCGATCTGGGCTGGATTTACCCGGGCGACACCGTGCCTGAATTTGAGCGCGCGATGAACCTGCTCAAGCCGGGCGAAGTCAGCGCACCGATCGAAACACCGTTCGGTTATCACCTGATCGAAGTCATCGAACGCAAGAGCCAGGACGTCTCGCAGGAGCGCAAGCGCCTGAGCGCACGCCAGGCACTGCGCGAGCGCAAGCTCGAAGAAGCGACCCAGGACTGGATCCGCCAGTTGCGTGATCGCGCCTATGTCGAATACCGCTTAGAAGACAAATAATGGCCGCTGACAGCATGACGGTAGCGCGGCCGACCATCGCGATCACCTGCGGCGAACCGGCCGGCATCGGTCCGGAAATCGCCTTGCGCGCGGCCTGGGAATTGCGCGACGAAGTCAATTGCGTGCTCATCGGCGACGCGCCTTTTCTGGCGATACTGGCCGAGCAGATCGACCCGTCCATCTCGCTCGCCGCGATCTCGGTGCAGGGCGTGCGCAACGACGGCTTGCCGCGTTTTCCGCCGCACCGGCTGGTGGTGCTCGACAGTCCGCTGGCGGCCCACGTGATCCCCGGCCAGCTCGACAAGCGCAACGGTCGCAGCGTGCTGCAGATGCTCGACATGGCGATCGAAGGCACGCTCGCGGGCTGGTTCGCCGCGATGGTCACGGCACCGCTGCAAAAAAGCACGATCAATGATGCCGGCGTGCCGTTCACCGGCCACACCGAATACCTCGCCGAAAAAACCGGCACGCCGCATGTCGTGATGATGCTGGCTGCCAGCGGCGAGCACCCGTTGCGGGTGGCGCTGGCGACCATTCACCTGGCGCTCAAGGAGGTGCCGGCAGCGATCACCTTTGATAGCCTCGGTCGCACGCTCGACATTTTGCAGCGCGAGTTGCAGGAGCGCTTCGGCCTGGCCAAGCCGCGCATTCTGGTGGCCGGACTCAATCCGCATGCCGGCGAAGGTGGCTACCTCGGGCACGAAGAAATCGACATCATCATCCCTGCGCTGCAGGCGGCAAGGGCGCGCGGTATCAGCGTTGCCGGTCCGTATCCGGCCGACACGCTGTTCCAGCCCAAGTACCTGAAAGACGCCGACTGCGTGCTGGCGATGTATCACGATCAGGGCCTGCCGGTGCTCAAGTTCGCCAGCTTCGGTCATGGCATCAACATCACGCTGGGCCTGCCGCTAATCCGTACTTCGGTCGATCACGGCACGGCGCTGGATCTGGCCGCACTCGGCGTCGGCCATGCCGACCACGGCAGCATGGTCGAGGCGATCCGCACTGCGGTGCAGATGGCGGCGGTGGCTGCATGAAGCACGTCGCCCGCAAACGCTTCGGCCAGAATTTTCTGACTGACAAGCAAGTCCTGCAAGACATCATCCAGACCATCGCCCCGGCGCGCGCCGATGCGATGGTCGAGATCGGACCCGGCCTGGGAGCGATGACGCGCCTGCTGCTCGATGACCTCGATCAGCTGCATGTGGTCGAGCTGGATCGTGACCTTGTCGTGCGCCTGCAAAAAACCTTCGACCCGAAAAAATTACTGATCCACTCCGGTGATGCGCTGCAGTTCGACTTCGGCACCTTGCCGGTACCGGCCGGACAAAAGCTGCGCGTGGTCGGCAATCTGCCGTACAACATTTCGAGTCCGCTGCTGTTTCATCTGGCCAGTTTTACGGCGCTGGTTCAGGACCAGCACTTCATGCTGCAAAAGGAAGTGGTTGAACGCATGGTCGCTGCACCCGGCGGCAAGAGCTACGGTCGCCTGTCGGTGATGCTGCAATGGCGCTATGCCATGTCGCTGCGCTTCATCGTGCCGCCGACGGCGTTCGATCCGCCACCGCGGGTCGAGTCGGCCATCGTGCGCATGATTCCGCTGGAGTCGCCGCTGCCCTGCAATCAGCAAGCGCTGGAGGCGGTGGTGCTCAAGGCGTTTTCGATGCGCCGCAAGGTCTTGCGCAATTGCCTGGCCGGCATGTTCACCGAAAACCAGCTGATCGATGCGGGCGTGGATCCGACCCTGCGGCCCGAGACGATTTCATTGGAGCAGTACGTCGGACTGGCCAACCGCTTGCCTGTCGTCGCGTAATCCCGGCCAATAAAAAGCCGGCAAGCGCTTCCTTTCGGAAGCCCTTGCCGGCTTTGTTGTTCCTGCGGTGGCGAATCAGGAGATCGTGATCTTCACGCCATCGAAGGTGGTCAGTCCGCGTGAATCGATGACTTTCAAGACTGCTTCATAAGTGCCTGGCTTGGTATAGGTGTGCGAGGCAGCAGCACCTGCAACAACGGGAGTCGCATCACCGAAGTTCCACTGATACGTGGTGACCTTGCCGCTAGCCGTCGCTACCGTGGTGCTGGCATCGAACTTGATGGCAACCGGACCCTTGCCGGTAACGGCCGAGGTCATGATGGCCGGTGTCGTGGCGGTTACGGTAGATAGTGTGCTGGTGCCGCTGATGTTGTACTCGCCCAGGTTGCCGTAGTTGGTATAGCCGGTGGTCAGCGGGTCGCCGCGTGCCGCACCTTTGACGCTCAGGAAGTAGGTCCCTTGCGCTGGCAGCGTGGCAGTGATGGTTTTGGCCAGCGTGGTTGCAGTTGCGCTGCTGGTGGCCAGTACCTTGCCATTGACATCGAGCAGTTGCAGCGCGATGTCGAGCGTGCCGCCCAATATTGCACCGCCGACTTTCAGGTTGACCGGACCGGCACCGGCGACAAAGCTGAACATGTCGACATCACCGGTGGTTTCGATGCGACCGAGGCCGCTCAGGTTGTTGAGACCGTTGGCGCTTTTGGCGACCAGTGCATCAGCGAACGGAATCGAGTTGCCATGGTCATCGGCACGCGGGTTCAGGCCACGGGCGCGCATGACGGCATACGCATCCTGCTTGTTGTTGGCTCTGGCGTATTCGCCTTTGGACCACTGCGGCAGGTTCTTGTAATAGCCCACCCCCATGATCGGTGCCCAGCCGGTTTCGCCGCTGCCCTGACCGGTGTAATACGCGCTCGACGGCAATTGGCCCTGATGGCCCAGTCCCAGCGTGTGGCCGAGTTCATGCGAGACGCAATCGGCGATGTATTTCTCGGCGTTGGCCAGGTTGTTCGGGAAGCAGAATGCCGGTGCGGCGCCGGCAGCAAAGGTGCTGAACGAGTTCAGGTAAGCATAGCCGCCCATCGAGGCGACTTGCGGCGTGATCAGGATGGTCGCGCCGATCTTGCCGGCCGGGACGGCGGGTGCCTCGGTGGTGATATCGACGTCAAACGCGGCATACGCTTCGGCCACGCGCAATACGACTTTCTGGATCAGCAGGCGTTCGGCATTGCTGAAGGTTGCCGGTGCCTTGTCGGTGTCAAAGGCGGGATAGTTGCCCTGGCCGGTGAAGTTCAGATACAGAACGCGGGTGGAATCCGGCTTGGTGTGCAGCTTGAAGGTCTGGTCGTACGGGAACGGGCTGGCACCGCCTGTCGTCGCGACCGAGGCGGTCATCACAGCGGTTGCCATC
This sequence comes from Oxalobacteraceae bacterium IMCC9480, assembly GCA_000195205.2. GTDB lineage: Bacteria > Pseudomonadota > Gammaproteobacteria > Burkholderiales > Burkholderiaceae_D > Actimicrobium. Next base: position 11,271 of record AEPR01000125.1, read on the forward strand.
GTGCTGCCATCGGCCGCACCGGGAACGACGGTTTCTTCATCGACGTGCAGCACGCGGCCTTTGGTATCAACGTGGACGCTCTTGTCGGACAACAGCATCTGGCGGAATTCGGTGTTGCTCATGCCATACCACTTGGCGACCGCGTCGAGATTGCCGCCCAGCTGGGCAATCGCATTCTGGCCTGATGTCATGGCATCGAGCTGGATACGGGAAAACGGTGCGTTGGTGGTTGATCCGGTAGCGCTGACCGGGACGAAATCGCTGCGCAGTTCCATGCTCGCCATCATTGCCGGCGTTAGCGTGGAGTCGGCCTGTGCGACGGCAGCAGGCTCGGCATCGGTGATGGCAGCTGCAGCGGCGATGGTCTCAGACGGTGCATTGGTGAGTCGGGCTTGGGTATTGCCGACGGTAACGAGTTCGGCTTGCGCCATCAGCATCGGATTGGCTGCCCACGGCGAGGCAGGTTTTGCCATGCTGGTGG
>AEPR01000124.1 GCA_000195205.2 Oxalobacteraceae bacterium IMCC9480
CAACCGGATTGCTGACCACTACCCGTGATCAAAATACCGGCAATGGCATCGGGTCGATACTGTTCGGTAGCGGACCTAATGCGTACTACGGATCGATCCGGGTCGGCACTCCCGGCACGGCACTGACCATCGACACTGGCGTGACCGTGACCAGCAACGGCCAATTCGGCAGCACTATCGATCTCGGCACCGGCGGTATCGTCAAAGGCACCATCGACGGGCAAGCCGGCAGAACTTCCATCACCGGCACCCGCTGGCAAAACCAGGGCACCATCAAATCGTCCGGCGGAGACATTGCGCTGTCCGGCGACCATTGGGTCAACACGGCAAGTGGCCTGATTCAGGCCAATGCCGGCGGGATCAGCATCGACGGGCTGCCCGTCAACAACGGCACTCTGGAAGTCGCCTCGGCAGCGACAATGACTACCACCAACCATAACCTGATCAATGCCGCCAGCGGAATCATCCGCGGCACAGGCACGCTGGACCTCGGCGTAACGGGCACGCCGCCGGTCGATCCTTCCATGCCCTGGACCTACCAGCTCAACACCCTGACCAACCACGGCACCATCGATCCGGGCATGGGTGCCAGCGGTACCGGGACCCTGACCGTCCTGGGCAATCTGGCGATGGCATCGGACGGAAAATTCCACGTCGATCTGGGCGGTGTGACTCCGGGCCTGTATGACCAGCTTGTTGTCGCAGGCCAGCCACTCAACAGCTACTACTCGCCCAATACCGGCTACTTCCCCACGCCATCGGCCCTTGCCCGCCTCGACGGCCAACTCGAAATCGCCGAAACCGGCAATGCCATCAGCGGCGCTTTCTTTGCCGGCAAGGGCGATACCTTCGCCAATTTAGTGACCGTCAATGGCGGCACCTCCGGCCTGACCGGCAGCTTCGCCAGCAACCGCATCGCGACACCGACGCCCGCCGATGTCGCCTTCACCTTCGCCACCAGCGGCGCACCCGGCATCAGCGACACCACGACCTCAGTGACGCGCTGGGCATCCTCTGCCTCCGGCGACTGGGCCGGCGCGGACAACTGGACGCGCGGCGTTCCGAAGAACAATCAGGATGCCGTGGTGAGGTTTTCTGCAGCATCGACATCCGGGTCGGGTATTGCCTCCGTCACCATCAACAGCGACGTCGCGACACCAGCCAGCCTGTTGCTCGACGCCGACCTGACGCTGGCCACCGGTGGTGCCTTCACGCTGCCGTGGAATCTGACCACGATCAGCTCGGTGGTCCGCCTCGCCGGCGGCACACTGACCAATCCGAATGCGCTGACCATGAACGGCTTGCTGCTGCTTGAAAGCGGCACCATCGATGGGGCCGGCTCGCTGACAATGGCGTATGGCGGTCCGGGTTTGCCGACCGATGCCGGACTGCCCGGCACCGTGGTCAAGAGCACACCGGGAATCGTCAATATCAATCAGGCTTTCGGCAATACGACCAGCATCCGCGTCCTCGACGGACAGCTCGCCCTGAATGGCAGCGGCATCCACACGGGCAGCTTTGACGTGGCCAGTGGTGCCATCCTGAATTTTGGCGGCGGTGTTCAGCAATTTGCGGATGGCAGCGTGTTCAGCAATACCGGCAGCTTTGTCCGTCGCACGGAGTCTGCACAACTGACCGGCAACACAAGCGGCCTGACCATTGCTGCCGACAGCACGCTGGACCTGACTGCGTTCGGATTTTCCGGCAGCGGGAACCTGACCAACCTGGGCACCATCGACGGCAACAACATCACGCTCAACGGCCTGCTACTCAACAAGGGCATCGCCAACCTTTCCGGCACCACGCTGCTGGCCGGCGGGTTTCGCAACAGTGACGCCGGAACACTCCATATCGGACCCGGCAATATCACCGTCGAAGGTGCCGTATCGACGCTGGCCGGTGGCAGCATCGATCTGGCCGGTGGCGCGACATTGACCAAGAGCGGTGGCACGCTGGACTGGGCCGGCGGGACATTTGGCGGTGCCGGCACGCTGGCCTTCACCAATGGCGGACTGATCGGTTTTTCCGGTAGCGGCGAACGCACGCTCGATAACGCCAACCTGCAATTCGCCTTCACCGACCTGAACTTGCCTAGCGGTTCCCTGATCTTGCGCAATGGCGCACTGACCTTCAATACCAGTGCGGCCGGTGCCACCGTCATTCCGGTCGCCACCACGCTGGCGGTGTATGGCGGGACGCTGACCAATAACGGGCCGCTCGATATTGCGGGCGTGTTCGGGCTGTACGGCGGCACGCTGGCGGGGTCGGGATCAATCAACATGACCGGCGGCACCATCGACATGCCGGCGACCAGTTCCGTCAACTGGACCGCCAGCGGTGCGCTGACCAACAGCGGCACCCTGAACCTGTCCGGCCGCACCATCACCAGCGCGATCACCAATACCGGCACGATCAACTCGACCGGCGGACTGCTGTTCACGCAGGATTTCACCAACGACGGTACCTTCAGTGCGACGGCGGGGACGACGACATTTGCCGGCAGCTTTGTGCAGAACAGCGGCTTCACCCGGCTTGGCACCGGCGTCACGGCACCGGCCAATCTGGCGGTGGGCGGCGCGGGATTCCGGCTCAACGGCGGCACGCTGGGTGGCTCCGGTACGCTGAGCGGCAATCTGGCGGTGGCCGGTGGCACGCTCTCGCCGGGATTCTCCCCGGGCAGTCTCACGATCACCGGCAACCTCGACCTGAGCGCATCGGGCACGACGACAATCGAACTGGGCGGCCTGATCCCGGGTAGCGGATTTGATGTCATCAACGTCGGTGGTATCGCCAACCTGGCCGGCGTACTCAATGTTGCGTCCTACGGTGGCTATGTGGCGGCTGCCGGCACGACGTATAACTTCCTGAACTTTGGTGCCAGCAGCGGCAGGTTTAGCAGCATCAACCTGCCAACTGCTACGGGCATGACGTACAGCACGCAGGGTAATTTTTCGCAATTGGCGGCGCTTGCGCTGCCTGTGGCACCGACCGTTGTGACACCGCCAGCCATTGCCGTCGCGCTGCCACCGGCGACCACGCCACCGGCTCAAGCCCCTGCGAGCGCCACTGAACTGCCGACACTGGCGGTGCTGGTGACACCGCAGCAGGCTGCTATCGTCAATCTGGCACGCGGGCGGGACAGCGCCGTGGTGGTAGATTTTCCGGCACCGGCAATCACGCCACCGAAGCCAGGCACGCTGGTCGGAACCGCTCGTCCGGGCGCGGGTGCGATTGACGCGATCGACAGTGCCGCGCAACGAACCGAGCCGTCCTGGTATCTGCAGGACGACGGCGTTGTGCCTTACTTTCGCAACCTGCCGCTGGCCAGCATCGACAAGGCCGAACTGAGCACGATGCTCAGCGACCGCAAGACCTACAAGGCGCAATTGTTCGCACCGGCCACCGCGCTGCTCGAAGCCAACCCGGCGCTGGCCGACCTGCCGCCCTGCGTCCAGGGGCAGGAAGTCGATAGCGGTACCTGCATGGTCAATGAGGCGCTACAGACAATCCTGCTGAAAAAAATGGCAGGCGACGAGCAGCCGTCATCGGGCGCCCATGCCAGCCTTCCGGCCATCGCACGCAAACGCGCACTGGTCATCGGACTGAACAGCTATGCCGACAAGCGCATTCCACAACTGGCCAGCGCGCTGCCGGATGCGATGGCCATCGGTGATGCCTTCAGTAGCCAACTCGGCTACGCCGTCACGCGGCTGGAGAATCCGACCAAGGCGCAAATCATGCAGGCCTTGCGCCGGATTGCGCGCGACATGGCACCCGCCGATAGCGTGGTGATTTACTTTGCCGGCCATGGCGACATGGTGGAAAAAACCGGCGAGGGTTACTGGATTCCATCAGATGCGCGCGCCGATGTGCCGTCCGGCTGGATTTCGAACGCCGATGTGTCACGCGCGCTGGCACAGATCAAGGCGCGCCAGGTAGCGATGATTTCGGACAGCTGCTATTCGGGCACCTTTGCACGCGAGCAGACCGTCCAGTCGGGACAGGAGCACACCGCCGCCAACGCCGAAGCCTATTTGCGCAAGCGCACGGTGACGGTCATGACCTCGGGTTCGGACGAACCGGTCGCCGATACCGGCAAGCGCGGCCATTCGGTCTTTGCCTGGAATCTGATGGAACAGATCAAGCAGCTCGACAACTGGAGCGCGGGCACGTCGGTGTTTGCCACGGTGCGGGTCGAGGTCGAACGGGCGTTGCCGCAATCGCCGCAGTACGGTGCCTCGCTTAGCGCCGGTCATGAAGCGGGCGGGGATTTTCTGTTCGAGCGGCGCGACCGTATTCAGTAAGGCCATTGGTGACCACCCGGCACCGTCAACAATTGAAATCAAAGGAAACTCAGATGCGCAGCAATCAATGGACCGTCCCTTTTGTTCTTGTCGCGATGAGCGGCGCTGCAGTCTCTGCCCATGCAACGTCCTGCATGGTGATGGGCGAGCGCACGGCAAAGGTGCAGTCGGCCGAGGGCATTAAATCGCCGGTGTTTCTGGCCGCCGACTGCGAAAGCCTGCGGCTGGTATCGGGCAAGGCGATGGTGAGCTGGGTCTCGCGCGACGGCAAGCCGCACTTCGAGCCGATTGGTGCCGACGGTACCCGGCTCCTGCCGACCGCCGGCGCGGAGGAGCGCTCCGGCAACGTGGTCTGGGCCGAGCTCGCCTCGAAGCGCGAAGTCGAACGTCCGGCCTTCATGCGCGCCCTGAGCGAAGAACGGCCGGCGCGGGTGTACATCCCGCCGGAAGGCCTGGCACTGGCGGCCAGACCGGACGCTGATTTCCAGATCCTGGCGCTGGAAGGCGATACGGAAAAACTGGTGTTCGACAAGAAAGCCAGCGACACCACGGCTATCCTGCTGACCCGCACCCACATCCAGCCGGGTGGCATGTACATCGTTGAATGGCATCACGCCGCGACGGTCGAAAGACTGAAATGGCAAGCGCTCGGCAGTGCGGAGAGCACGCACATCGACGAGCAGTATCAGCAAATCCGCAGCACCATCAGCGACGAGGCGCAACGCCGGATCATGATGGGAATGCTGTTCGAACAGCTGCGACTGCGCGTGAACATGGCCGCCGAATTGTCCCGGCCATGATGCGTCTGTCCGGATATCTCTCGATAGCGTCGTCGCTGGCATGAGCGTGCTGCGCCAGATCGCCGGCACGTTTTTTTCAGAGAACGTCACGCGTACCGTGCGTACGTCATTGCTATCGACCGCCGTGATGCTGCTGCTGTCATCGACCGGCACCTGGAAATACATGGCCAGCACGATCGATGCCTATGAGATGGGCCGGGCGGTCGCTTGGGCCGGGACTGCCGAGATCGACACCTTGCCATTGGTAATTGCCATCGACGATACCGGCTACGAGCAATTCTTCAATGCCAGGTCGCCGGTGGACAGGGACAAGCTGCGCGCGCTGCTGGCCACCATCGCCGCCCATACCCGACCGGCAACCCGGGTCGCGATCGATATCGACCTGTCGCCGGTACCGGGGCAAGCCGCGCAACAATACGCGCTGGAACAGTTGCTGTTGCAGTCCTCCGGAAAATGGATACTGCCGGCGGTCCGCGGCGGCGATCCGCGCCTTGCGGCCAAGCTGGCGACATGGCGCACGGGCCTGTGCGCGCGCGGCATCGATTTTGGCCTGCCGTATATTCCGAATGAATTCGGCTATCCAAAAATGACGCACCAGTATGCGAACTCGCTGGGCGACGCCAGTGCCCGACACGGTACCTGTGCCGATCCGGAACTGCCCATGGTCCAGAAGGCGCTGCCGCTGCAACCGGCCTACCTCAAGAGCGGCATGGTGGTGCCGTTTTCAGGCGACCTGGCCTTGCTTGCCAGCCTGCTCGACACGATCAATCCGCCCTTCGTGGTGCTGGGTGGCGCATGGGGGCAGACCGATATTTTTGCCACGCCATTCGGTGACCGCTATGGCGTACAAATTCATGCGGCAGCGCTGGCGGGGGCGATTCAGCACGAACATCTTGCGCCGGTCTGGGTCGAGATTCTGTCGTCGTGGGCCTTCATGTCAACAATGTCGATACTGATGTTTTATCTCTTGCAGGCACTGGTGCGGCACACCGAAACCCGGGCGGATTCGATGCCCGGCCATGCTTTTTTTACGCTGCGCCTGAGGCCGCTGCTGGTCATCGGCGTTGTGTGCGGGATGCTGTATCTGTTGATGGAATCGCTGGCGATATGGCATGCGACCACCGGCTTCTGGATGAACACGGCCAGAATCGCCGGCTATACGATCGTCTGTCTGCTGGTCCCGTGGAACCTCGGCCGGGTCGACCCTGCCCATTTCAAGACCTGGAAATCGGCGGTCCGTGGTCATGTCACCGCAACGCTGCGCAAGGAAGTGCGCAGCGCGCGGCAATCGCTGCGTATCGTGCTGGGTCGATCGACGCTCTGGATCGATGGCGACAAAGCCATCGCAATGAGCCGGCGGCGTGCCTTGTTTGAAGGCAGCTGCGCACTGATCAGCCTGTCGATGCAATCCGTGCTGCCGGTCGTGTCACTTGGCTACATCCTCTACAAGTCGCTGCCGCACTAGCCGTCACGCCGCCATGTGCCGTGCCTGGCGTTGCGGCACGCTCTTTTCAGCGGCCGGTTCGGACTTCACGCGCGCGCCGTGACGCGGCAAATTCACCTTCCCGGCGTAGTCGCTGGCAACCAGCGCCCTGGCCGCATCGGCGTCCATGCCGCGCTCGGCCAGCCACTGCCCGACCAGCACCGCAAGACGCTCCAGCGCGATGCGGTGGGTCGCGTCGGTGCGGGCAAACAGCCAGTCCGACAGCAGCATGAAATTATCGAAGGGCGACCCGGCCAGCAGCATCGGCAAGCTGTTGGCGAAGCGGCCCGAGTTGGCGATCATGTCCCAGAAGCGCGCAAAACGAACCAGCCGCTGCATGTCGGCAAAGCTGATGCGGTCGGTGGCGAGGATGGTGTACGGCGGAGCCGGATCGAAGATCAGGCCGTACTCGACGGTGTGACGGATGATCGGCGTGCCGCGCAGGCGCTTGAGAATGCCGAACTGGATTTCATGCGGTTGCAGCGCGACCAGCCGGTCGAAGCCGCGCGCGAAACTGGCGATGTCTTCACCGGGCAGGCCGGCGATCAGGTCGACGTGCAAATGCGCATTCGAGTGCTCGCACAGCCAGCGGATATTTTCGGCGGCCTTGGCGTTGTCCTGCTTGCGGCTGACCAGCGCCTGCACATCGGGATTAAAACTCTGGATGCCGATCTCGAACTGCAATGTCCCCGGCGGGAATTGCATGATGCCGGCCTTGAGCGCGTCCGGCAGATGATCGGGTACGACTTCGAAGTGGGCATAGACCGGATCGTCCGGATAGGCGGCGAGTTTGTCGAGGAAGAACTGCATGATCTTCAGGCTGGACTTGATGTTCAGGTTGAAGGTGCGGTCGACAAACTTGAACAACCGTGCGCCGCGCGCATGCAGCTTTTCCAGCTCGGCGATGAAGCCGTCGAGCGCGAACGGCCAGGCGGTCTTGTCGAGAGCCGACAGGCAGAACTCGCACTTGAACGGACAACCGCGCGAGGCTTCGACATACAGCGTGCGATGGGCGATATCTTCGGCGCTGTAGAGGTCATACGGCATCGGCAATTCGGCCAGCGGGGCCTGCACGCCGGCATGGACTTTCATCAGCGGTTGCGGGCCATTGAGGATCTGGCCGCACAGCAGCGGGAAGGTCACGTCGCCCCAGCCGGTGATCAGGTAATCAGCCAGTTGCACGATCTCCTGTTCGGCCGATTCGTAGGACACTTCCGGACCACCCAGGATAATTTTGACGTGCGGCGCGAGGCGCTTGAGCAGCGCGACGACGCGGGTGGTTTCGTCGACATTCCAGATGTAGACCCCGAAGCCGATGATGCGTGGATTCGATGCCAGCAGTTTTTCGACGATGTCGGTACTGCGGGTACCGATGACGAATTCGCGCAATTCGGTCTGAGCTTGCAGTGTGCCCATGTTGGCGAGCAGGCAGCGCAGGCCGAGCGAGGCGTGGGCGTAGCGGGCGTTGAGGGTGGCGAGGAGGATGGTCATGGGGAGCTTTGCGCGGCGGGAGATCGAACGTCATTTTACGCGGTGTCGCCACCGGCAATATCGGTCGCTCAAATTCGATGGACCAATGCGCTGTAGGCACCAAGGGCAGCGTCACTGGTCAACAGGCGCATGGGTTCCGTGATCGCCTGCGCCACAATCAACCGGTCAAAAGGGTCCCGATGAAGCAACGGCAAGTTCGACAGCGTTTCCGTGTGCACGCCCAGCACCGGCAAGTCAAAAAATCCACTGTCGTTGGCGGCGATACGTAGTGTTTTCACGTCCGCATCCAGCTTGCCTATGCTGGCCTTGATCGCTATTTCCCACCAGGACGCCGTACTCACAAAAATCTCCGACTCTTCAGACAAAATCAATTCACGTACTGAATCAATTCTTGGTGATCCGGCGAGCGTCCATAACAGCACGTTTGTATCCAGGAGCAACCTCACTGCGCGTCGCCCTCGAACGCCTTCAATAACGCCTCCGGCAAGGGTGCATCAAAGTCATCAGGAACCACCAGCTTGCCTGCGAGGATGCCGATTTTCTTTGGGCGCGAGCCACCTGCTGTCGCGGGTACCAGTTTTGCGGCGACTTTTCCATAGGCGCCGATCAGTATCGTCTCGCCTCCCTCTGCACGTTTGACCAGTTGCGACAGGGTGCTTTTAGCTTGGTGCATCGAAATAACCGACATGATTTCCTCCTGAAGTAAAAGCAAGGTTAGCTAGGTTTGAGCTAAGCGTCAACCTGACTCTAACCCGCCAACTCCTTCTCCTGCAACGACCGCCACATGACCTTCCCGGTCGCCGACTTCGGCAGGACGCTGACAAATTCGATCAGCTTGGGCACCTTGTAGGCCGCCATCGTCTCGTGCGCCCAGGCCATGATGTCGTCGGCGCTGGCGTCGCTACCCAGCTTGCGCACGACGACTGCCTTGACAGTTTCGCCGCGGTAGGCGTCACGCGAGGCGATGATGCAGCACTCTTCGATGGCGGGATGCTTGTACATCATCGATTCGACTTCGGCCGGCCAGACCTTGTAGCCGCTGGCGTTGATCATGCGCTTGAGCCGGTCCGTAAAAAAGAAGAAGCCTTCGGCATCCTGATAGCCGAGGTCGCCGGTGCGCAGGAAGCGTTTGCCATCGAGCTCGATGAACGAGTCGGCGGTCTTTTGCGGATCGTTCCAGTAACCCTGCATGACTTGCGGACCGTGGATGATGATTTCGCCGACTTCGCCTTGCGGCATTTCGGCCAGCGTGGTCGGGTCGACGATGCGCGAGTCGACATTGAAGATCGGGATGCCGAGGCATTGCTGCTTCATGCGCTGCGGCGGATTGGTGTGAGTCGAGGCCATGGTTTCGGACAGGCCGTAGCCTTCCATGAAATGCAGGCCGGTCAGGTCGAGCAGCTTTTGTGCAATCGCTGCCGGCATCGCGGCACCACCGCCCGAGATCCGGCGCAAGCCCGACAGGTCGTACTCGGCCAGACGTGGATTCGATAGCAGGTCAATCACCATGGTCGGGATATTGGTCCAGACCGTAACGCCGTAGCGGGTAATGAGCTGGCCGGCGACATCGCGATCCCAGCGCGGCAAAATCACCAGCGTGCCGCCGCCGACGATGACGGCGTTCATGCTGATCTGCATGCCGGTGACATGGAAGAACGGCAGCACCGCCAGCGTGACCTGATCCGGCACCATCGCCGTGGCCCAATGGGGCGCGCCGGCCGCCGTGAACATGACCGAGGCGTGGGTGTGCACGCAGCCCTTGGGCTTGCCGGTGGTGCCGGAGGTGTAGGGCATGCAGGCCAGGTCGTCGGGGCCGGCCAGATGCTCGCGCAAGGCGCCGCCTTGAGCCAATGCCAGGTGCCATGCGTTCACGTCCGGCGACTGCGGCACGTCACGGGCGGCGGTGATGATGTCGGGCACGGCCAGGTCGGTGTGCGCCGGCAGGTAATCGGAATAGGTCGCGACGATTGCCTTGGTCAGTCCGGTGGTACCGACTAACGGAGCGAGTCGCGCAAAAATATCCTGTGATGCCAGCGCCACCTTGGCACCGCTGTCCTCGACATAGTGGCGCAGCTCTTCTGTCATCAGCATCGGGTTGACCGGCACCACCATCGCATCGGCGCGCAGGATCGCAAAATAGGCAATCACCCACTGCGGCGAATTCTGCATGTCGAGCAGCACGCGGTCGCCGCGCTGCACGCCGCAGTCGTGTTGCAGATAACCGGCCAAGGCCAGCACGGCGTCGTGCAACTGGCGATAGGTGAGGATCGCATCGTAGTAAATGATCGCGGGTTTGTCGGGGTAGCGCAGCGCGCTGATTTGCAGATTGACGTAGACGCTGGTGGCAGGAACCGTCAGGTGGGTCGGCAGGCCCTCAGGCCAATGTGCGTAGTGAAGGGTGTTCATGGATTCGCCTTATGTGATTTTTGTAGGTCGAAAGGTGTGTCTGTCTCGCGCTTGATTATAGGGGCATATCTGGTGGGAATTCGGCTTGATCGGACATGACCGGTTCCGTTCGGCGGCGAACTGACTGCCAAGCGAGGTCTGCATGGCTGCCCTGAAAAGTAAGCAATTGGTAGCAAAAAATACTTTGGTGCGCCGCACAATAAAAGCTTGACATCCCTTTTTAGCTACGTAGAATAGCCCTTGTTGCGGCGCACCAAATTTTTTTAGTACCCTCCGCAGACGAATCCACCATTTACAACAACCTTAGGAGATTCACATGTTTTCATTCCAAGAACAATTTTCCGCCGCAACCAAAGCCAACTTCGAAGCCCAACTTGCCCTGATCACGACGATGACCAGCAAGGCATTTGAAGGTGTCGAGAAGCTCGTTGAACTGAACCTGACCGCCGCCAAAAGCACGCTGGAAGAAAGCACCAGCAACGCCAAGCAACTGATGGCTGCCAAAGATCCGCAAGAATTCATCGCACTGGCCACATCACAAGCCAAACCTACCGCCGAGAAAGCCCAGGCCTACAGCCGCCACGTCGCCAGCATCGCTTCCGGCGCACAAGCTGAAATGACCCGCGCTGCCGAAGCACAGATCGCCGAA
>AEPR01000123.1 GCA_000195205.2 Oxalobacteraceae bacterium IMCC9480
TCGACAAGCTCAGGACGAACGGTCTTTTGAGGGTGCTACGCCTCAGCCATACCGCTCACGCAGCACATTCTTCTGCACTTTGCTCATCGCATTACGCGGCAACTCGTCGACAAAATGCACCTGCTTCGGCACCTTGAAATTGGCAATGCTGGCCTTCATCGCCGCAATCACGCCAGCAGCAGTCAGTGTCGCGCTCTTGCTGGCGACGATGACCGCCACGACAGCTTCACCGAAGTCCGCATGCGGTACGCCGATGACCGCCGACTCCTCGACACCATCGAGCTCATCCAGAAACGATTCGATCTCTTTCGGATAGATGTTGTAGCCGCCGGAAATAATCAGGTCCTTGCTGCGACCGACGATGCTCAGATAGCCGCGCTCGTCGAAACAGCCGACGTCACCGGTAATGAAATAGCCATCAGCGGTAAATTCCTGCGCGGTCTTTTCCGGCATCTGCCAGTAACCCTTGAAGACGTTCGGACCGCGCACCTCGATGGCACCTATTGCGCCGCTGGCGCAGGGCTGTCCGTGCTCATCAACGACCCGCAGCGCGATGCCCGGCAGCGGCAAGCCTACTGTCCCGCCGACGCGCGCGCCATCGTAGGGATTCGAAGTCATCATCGCCGTTTCGCTCATGCCGTAGCGTTCGAGGATGGTCTGGCCGGTGCGGGCGATGAAATTGTCGAAGGTATCAAGCAGCAGCGGTGCCGAGCCGGACACGAACAGCCGGATCGAGGCACAGGCGTTGTGATCGAATGCCGGATCAGCCAGCAGGCGCACATAAAAGGTCGGCACGCCCATGAAGACGGTCGCGTGCGGCAGTTGCCGGATCACGGTGGCGCTGTCGAAGCGCGGCAGGAAAATCATCTTGCTGCCATTGAGCAGTGCGCCGTGGCAGGCCACGAACAAGCCATGGATATGGAACAGCGGCAGCGCATGCAGCAGCACGTCGCCGGCTTGCCAGTGCCAGTACTGCTGCAGCACTTGCGCATTGGTCGCGAGGTTGCGGTGCGTGAGCATCGCGCCCTTGCTGCGTCCGGTAGTGCCGGACGTGTACAGCAGCGCGGCCAGATCCTCGTCGGTGACGGCGACGGTCTCGAAGAAGTCCGGCTGCACGGCAGCGCGTTCCAGTAGCGAGCCCTGGCGCTGGTCATCAAGCGTGAGGACCTGGCGCGTACCGGCCGCGAACGCCAGTTTCGAGATCCAGCCAAATGCCGACGGTGCGCACACCAGCAAGGCCGGTGTCGCATCGTTGAGGAAGTAGTCGATTTCGGCCGCGCGGTAGGCGGTATTGAGCGGCACGAACACGAAGCCGGCGCGCAAGGTGGCCAGGTACAGGATCAGCGCTTCGGGCGACTTCTCGATCTGGGCGGCGATGCGCGAACCGGCCGGCAGCGCGAGGCTGGCGAGCAGGTTGGCCATGCGCCCGCTGGCGTGGTCGATGTCATCCCACGAGTACTGCAAACCGTCGTGGGTTTCGATGCAGCAGGTACTACGATCGGCCGGAAAATTGGCCGCGAACAGGGCGTACAGGTTGCTCATCAGGAGGCGACTTTCTGGCTGCGGTAAGCGATCACAAGTAACACGATGCCGAGGACGATCATGGGCACCGACAGCATCTGTCCGGCCGAGATCGTCACCGGTCCGAGCGGGACGACGTAATCGGGCATGCGGAAGTATTCAGTGAAGAAGCGGGCGCATCCGTAGCCCAGCGCGAACAGGCCGCTGACCGCCATGCGCGGTCGTGCCTTGCGCGCATACAGCCACAGCACGATGAACAGCAGCAGGCCATCGACCAGCGCCTGATAGATCGGCGATGGATGGCGCGGCAGGTTATCGACATTCGGCCAGATCATTGCCCATGGCAGCGACGCATCAGCGATCCGGCCCGGCAGTTCGGCGTTGATGAAATTGCCGATGCGGCCAAACGCGTAACCCAGCGGCACCAGCGGCGCAATGAAATCCATCACATCCATCAGATGGCGGCCGCGCCGGCGACTCCAGATCGCCATGGCCAGCAGCACGCCGAGAAAGCCGCCGTGGAAGGACATGCCGCCCTTCCAGACCATGAAGATCTCGAGCGGATTGCTGAAATAAAAGGCAGGGTTGTAGAACAGGACTTCGCCAAGCCGGCCACCAATGACCACGCCGAGCACGCCATAGAACAGCATGTCATCGAGGTCTTCTTTTTTCCAGCCCATCACCGCAATGTGGGCCTGCTTGATGCGCAGCCGGCCGAGCAGAATGAATTGGGCAAACGCGGCCAGGTACATCAGCCCGTACCAGCGAATCGCCAGCGGGCCGAGGTGAATGGCAATCGGGTCCGGCATCGGATGGATCAGCATGAGAGATTTTGCATCAGGTTTTCTTTCGCAATAAGTCGAGGAAGGCGTGCAGTACCGGCGAGTGATTGTCGCGTCGCCACGCCAGCCCGGTGTCGACCAGCGGGGTCTTGCCGCGCAAGGTTTTGTACTCGACGCCAGGGCGCTTCAGATTGGAGACGGATTGTGGCACAAGTGCGATGCCCATACCCGCAGAAACCAGCCCGACGATGGTTTGCATCTGGATCGCTTCCTGGCCGATATGCGGCGTCAGGCCGGCCGCGCGGAAGGTGGCGAGGATGGCATCGTGGAAGGCGGGAGCGATGCGGCGCGGGAAGATGATTAGCGGCAGTCCGGCCACCGCCTTGAGCGAGACGGCGGTGCTGCCGGCCAGTGCCTTGATGCCCTTCGGTGCAGCCAGGATCAGCGGCTCCGACAGCACGCGCAGATAGGCCAGTTCGGTGGCGGATTTTTCGGGCAGCGGAGCGATCAGCAGGCCGACATCAATGCGGTTCTGCGCCAGGTCATCGAGCTGGATGTCGGTGGTGGCTTCGCGCAGTTCGATATGCACCTGCGGATAGTGCTCGCGAAATTCGCGCAGGAAGGGCGGCAGCACGCTGTAGTCGGCGGTCGAGACGAAGGCCAGTACCAGTCGTCCCGATTCGCCGGACGCGGCCAGTCGTACCAGTTCCGGCAGCGCGTGCGCCTGCGCCAGCAAGCGCCGCGCTTCGGTCAGCAGCGCGCTGCCGGCCGGTGTCAGCGCGACGCTACGGTTGGTGCGGGCGAACAGTCGATGGCCCAGTCCGGCTTCGAGCGCCTGTATCGTTTGCGATAACGGTGGCTGTGTCATGTGCAGTCGTGCGGCGGCGCGGCCGAAGTGGAGTTCTTCGGCCACCGTCACAAAATATCGTAGCTGGCGCAGTTCGATGGTCATGGATTCCAGTCGTCTCCCATTGGGTCGGGATTCGTCTCAATCCCGCGTGAATCATATATTTG
>AEPR01000122.1 GCA_000195205.2 Oxalobacteraceae bacterium IMCC9480
TTCGACAAGCTCAGGACGAACGGTTTTTACAGTACATGCCAGACGAAAAAAAACGCCGGGCGAACCCGGCGTTTTGCAGTGCATGAACCTGAACCGAATTACGCAGCCAGCAGCTGGCGCAAGACGAATGGCAGGATTCCGCCATGCTTGTAGTAATCGACTTCGATCGGGGTGTCGATACGCAGCAGCACCTTGACGTTTTGCGAAGTGCCATCGGCGCGATGGATCACCAGCGTGGCTTCCTGTTGCGGCTTGATGTCGCTTTCGATGCCGGTCAGGTCGAAGGTTTCCGTGCCGGTAATGCCCAGCGTGACGGTGCTGTCGGTGCCCAGGAATTGCAGGGGCAGGACGCCCATGCCGACCAGGTTCGAGCGATGGATACGCTCGAACGAACGGGCGAACACGGCTTTCACGCCGAGCAGTTGCGTACCCTTGGCAGCCCAGTCCCGCGACGAGCCGGTGCCGTACTCTTCACCGGCGAAGACCATCGTCGGCGTGCCTGCCTCGACATAGGCCATGGCGGCATCGTAGATCGACATTTCGGTGCCGTTTGGCTGGAAGCGGGTGATGCCGCCTTCAACCAGCGAACCATCGGCTTTGGCAGGGATCATCAGATTCTTGATCCGCACGTTGGCGAAGGTGCCGCGCATCATGATTTCATGATTGCCGCGACGTGAACCGTACGAGTTGAAGTCCGCCAGCAAGACGCCGTTGGCCTTGAGCCATTTGCCGGCCGGGCTAGATTCCTTGATCGCGCCAGCTGGCGAGATATGGTCGGTCGTGATCGAATCACCAAACACGCCCAGTGCGCGTGCGCCGGTGATGCCGGTGGCAGCGGCTTTCGGCTCCATCGTGAAGTCGGCGAAGAACGGCGGCTCGGCGATGTAGGTCGAGGTTGGCCAGTTATAGACCTCACCCTTGGCGGCATCCTTGATGTCTTCCCACAGCTTGCCCGGCGCGCCCTTGACGGCAGCGTAGTTCTCCTTGAAGGTCTTCGCGTTCATCGCATGCTTCATCAGCTTGGCGATCTCTTTCGAGGTCGGCCAGATGTCGCCCAGGAAGATGTCCTTGCCGTTGACGGTACCAACCGGCTCAGTCATCAGGTCGCGCGTCATGTTGCCGGCGATGGCGTAAGCCACGACCAGCGGAGGCGAGGCCAGGAAGTTCGAGCGGATGTTCGGATGGATCCGGGCTTCAAAGTTGCGGTTGCCTGACAGGATCGCGGAGGCGACCACGTCATGCTTGACGATGGCTTCGTTCATCGCTGGTGTCAGGTCGCCGGCGTTGCCGATACAGGTGGTGCAGCCGTAGGCGGTGACGCCGAAGCCGAGCTTTTCGAGGTAGGGCAACAGGCCGGCCGCTTCGAGGTACTTGGTGACGACGCGCGAGCCAGGAGCCAGCGAGGTCTTGATGTGTGGTGACACGATCAGGCCGGCTTCGACCGCTTTCTTGGCCAGCAGGCCGGCGGCGATCATCACGCTCGGGTTCGAGGTGTTGGTGCACGAGGTGATGGCGGCGATCAGCACATCGCCGTTCATCAGGTTCACGCCATCGGTGTTGGTGTAGACGGCGTCGAGGTCAGCGGCTTTCTTGTTGAAGCCGTTGTCGGAGACCGACTTCGAGAACAAGTCGGCGAAGGTCGACTTGACGGCACCGATTTCGATACGGTCTTGCGGACGCTTCGGGCCGGCAAGCGATGGCGCGACCTTGCCCAGGTCAAGGCTGACGACGTTGGTGTAATCGATGTCGCCGGCTTTCGGAATGCCGAACAGGCCTTGCGCGCGGAAGTAGGCTTCGAATGAGGCGATCTCTGCCTTGCTGCGGCCGGTACCCTTGAAGTACTCGATGGTCTGCTCGTCGACCGGGAAGAAGCCCATCGTGGCGCCGTATTCAGGAGCCATGTTGGCGATGGTGGCGCGGTCCGTCAGCGACAGGGTTTCGGTGCCTTCGCCGAAGAACTCGACGAACTTGCCGACGACTTTTTCCTTGCGCAGCATTTCGGTAATCGTCAGCACCAGATCGGTCGCGGTGACGCCTTCGCGCAGCATGCCGGTCAGGTTCACGCCAACCACGTCAGGTGTCAGGAAATAGACCGGCTGGCCCAGCATGCCGGCTTCAGCTTCGATGCCGCCAACGCCCCAGCCGACCACGCCGATACCGTTGATCATCGTGGTGTGCGAGTCGGTGCCGACCAGCGTGTCAGGGTAATAGACTTTGTCGTCGGTCTTGTGGACGCCGCGCGCCAGGTATTCCAGATTGACCTGGTGGACGATGCCGAAGCCCGGTGGCACGACGCCGAAGGTGTCGAATGCCTGCATGCCCCATTTCATGAACTGATAGCGCTCCTTGTTACGGGAGAATTCCAGCTTCATGTTCAGGTCGAGTGCATTTTTTTCGCGGAAATGATCGATCTGGATCGAGTGATCGACGACCAGGTCGACCGGCACCAATGGCTCGATGTTCTTGGCCTTGATGCCCATCTTGGCGGCGACGTTACGCATCGCGGCCAGGTCGGCCAGCAGTGGCACGCCCGTGAAATCCTGCAGCACGACGCGCGAGACGACGAACGGGATTTCATTGATGCGGGCTGCGTTGGCACCCCAGTTGGCCAGTTCGTGGATGTGTGCTTCGGTGACTTTTTTGCCATCGCAATTGCGCAGGACGGATTCGAGCACGATACGGATCGAGACCGGCAGGCGTGAAATGTCGACGCCGAGTTTTTTTTGTAGTGCTGGCAGCGAGTAGAACTTGCCCTTTTTGGAATCAGGCAGCTTGAATTCCTTGAGCGTATTGAGCGTGTTGCGGGCCATGACCTCTCCTATGATTGCTGGGTGACAAGTGAAATACGGGTTCCGGGCGGAGTCTTTTGCTCCGCGCCGGCAGGGTGTTTTTGTGTGATCAGCTATGAATATCGCCAGAGGCCGTTGCCAGCGCCATCTGGGTCGGATCCTTGCATTCGTTGGCCAGTTGCTGACCCTTGCGCGAGTCGAGCAGCAGTCCTTTGGCAGGAATGCCGATCCAGACCAGGCCGGAGCGCTTGTTCTCGAAACGATGCGCGCCGGTGGTGGTGGCCACGCGCTTCATGCGGGTCAGCACCTTGTGCCAGCGCAGCGCGATGTAATTGTCATCGCCGTCGTTGCGGAAGATGGTCAGCGTATTGCCGAGTTCGCATTTGTATTCGGTGGCGGGTGCAATCGAGGCATCGATCGGTGCGCCGGTATCGTCGTCATCGGGTGCGGCCAGTTCGTAAGCGGCCGGTGCAGCGGGGGCGGCGTGCTTGGCGGGCGATTTTTTCTTGATGACTTTCTTGACGGCGGGAGCGCCGGTTTCGGTGGCAGCGAAGACGGCCGGCGCAGTCAGTGCGAGGCCGGAAACGAGCAGGCCGGTCAGCAGGGCGGAAAACAGTTTGGTCATGAATACATCTCCGGAATCAGGTGGGTAACAAATGGGCAACGCTGTCGGGGAGCGGCAAGCCGCTGGACCGCGCACGTTGCAGGATAGTCCAGTAGTAGCGATAACTGGCGCGATCATGCAGGCGACCATTGTGTTTGATCGGCCCCCACGAGGCGGCCTGGGCATCAGTGAGAATTTGTGCGGCTTCTGCCACTTCGGAACTGCGTGGCATGAAGGACTTGACGATCGGTTTGATCTGGTCCGGATGGATACTCCACATCCGGGTGTAACCGCAATCCGACCCGGCCCGACTGGCATCATTGGCGGCGATGCCGCTGTCCTTGATGTCGGTCGTGACGTTGTGCGACGGTACCTTGCCATGGGCATGGCAGGCCGCTGAAATAGCGAGCTTGGCGCGCATGACCAGCGGATGGGTGAACTGGCCGGGCGTGCGCATCGCGCTGGCCGGAATCGCGCCGTAATGCGCCGAGACAAAATCCATGATGCCGAACGACAGGCACTGGACTTGATCCAGCGCGGCGATGGCAAACACATCGGCCAGCGCGCCATGCGTTTCGATCAGAACATGAATCGGCAATGCTTCGCGGCCGGCGTGGCGCGCATGATGGTTGATGAGGTCGATGGCGGCGATGACTTCGGCCACGCTGTCGACTTTCGGGATGACCAGATAAGCCAGCTGTCGGGCTGCGCCGTGGCAAATGATGGCGACGTCCTGAGCAAAGAACTCACTGTGCACGTCGTGCACGCGGGCACCGATACGACCGAACTGGTTGGCATCGCTGGCGATCAGCGCAGCGACCCGTTCGGCGTGGGCCTGTTCGTCGCCGGCGGCGGCACCATCTTCGCAATCGAAAGTGATGTCAAAGACGGGGCCAAGCTCTTGTTGCAGGGCAATCGACTTGCGCATCAGCTTGTCGGAGCCGGCGTAATGATCACAGACCGGTAGTGATACCGGTGGACGTTTGCCCTGGAATAAGACCTCGGATGGATGCATAAGCATAAGTAAAAAAGACTGCTGTAAAAATCCGGAAGGCCACCGCTGCTGCAACGGTGTTGCAAGCTGCGGTGGCCGGTATCAGAACATCCCGGCTGGCTTAGCCGACCAGGTGCTTGACGCCTTCGCGCTCTTCCAGCAATTCGTTGAGCGTGACATTGATGCGCTCGCGTGAAAATTCATCGATGGCCAGGCCGGCAACGATTTTGTATTCGCCATTCTCGGTGGTGACCGGGAAGCCGAAGATCGTGCCTTCAGGGATGTCGTACGAACCGTCCGACGCGATACCCATCGTGGTCCACTTGCCGCCGGTACCGAGTACCCAGTCATGCACGTGATCGATGGCGGCGTTGGCCGCTGATGCTGCCGACGACAGGCCGCGTGCTTCGATGATTGCACCACCGCGCTTGCCGACTGTCGGCAGGAAGGTGTCCTTGTTCCAGGCGGCGTCGTTGATCATGTCCTTGACCGACTGGCCGTCGATGGTCGCAAAGCGATAATCGGCGTACATGGTTGGCGAGTGGTTACCCCAGACGCACAATTTTTCGATCGAAGCGACTGGCTTGCCGGTCTTGGCCGCGATTTGCGACAGGGCACGGTTATGGTCCAGGCGCAGCATCGCGGTAAAGTTCTTGGCTGGCAGGTTGGGTGCCGATTTCATGGCGATGTAGGCATTGGTATTGGCAGGGTTGCCAACGACCAGGACCTTGACATTGCGCGATGCGACGGCGTCGAGCGCCTTGCCTTGAACCGTAAAGATCTGTGCGTTGGCTTCCAGCAGGTCCTTGCGTTCCATGCCGGGGCCGCGTGGACGGGCACCGACCAGCAGGGCGACATCGATATCCTTGAATGCCGTCATCGGATCGCTGTGTGCCGACATGCCAGCCAGCAGCGGGAAGGCGCAGTCATCGATTTCCATCATCACGCCCTTGAGGGCCTTCTGGGCTTTTTCGTCGGGGATTTCAAGCAATTGCAGGATGACCGGCTGGTCCTTGCCGAGCATGTCGCCGTTGGCGATGCGGAACAACAATGAATAACCGATCTGGCCGGCCGCGCCGGTCACTGCAACACGCATTGGGGCTTTTGCCATGATGAATCTCCAAGTGGGTAGAAAAACAATGCAGGAAACCGGTATGCCGGTTTCCGACAGCTCGCAATGATACCGCTGAAAATCTGGCAGGTCAGCCAGACTTCGCAAACCTGTGAAGCGCTGGATGACAAATCGCATGGTCGCGTGGCATCCGGCATTAACTGGTCGTGCATCAAAATTGAGCGCGAGTGTAGGCGCGCCCGTGATGGCTGTCAATCTTAATCTTATGTCTTATATAAGACATATCACAACATACTTTTCGCTGGACGGGCGGGGTGTTTTCGTGATGAAATCCTGCCCTATGAGTAATCCGATGCCTCCACCTGCCGCCCAAGTTGTCGCGCCCGCCACTGCCGGCGCTGCGCCGACATTCAGTCCGCTGTATCAGCAAATCAAGGCGCTGATCACGGCCAGTCTGCAGGCCGGTGAATGGAAGCCCGGTGAATTGATTCCGAGCGAGGTCGAGCTGGCCGGTCGCTTCAAGGTCAGCCAGGGCACGGTGCGCAAGGCCATCGATGAGCTGTCGTCCGAAAATCTGGTGGTGCGTCGTCAGGGCAAGGGTACTTTCGTTGCGACGCACCATGAAGTGCGCGCGCAATTCCGTTTCCTGCGCCTGATGCCGGACGCCGGCGTGGCGCATCAGGCCGATAACCTGATCATCGAAGTCAAGCGCCAGCGCGCGCCGGCCGATGTCGCCCGTTTGCTCGACATCAAGCCGGCCGACGCGGTGATCTTTATCAAGCGGGTGCAGTCTTTCGAAGGCGCACCGGCGATTCTTGAAGAGCTGTGGCTGCCGGGGACTATCTTTAAAGGATTGACCGCCGAGCGGCTGGTCGAATACAAGGGCCCGATGTACGGCCTGTTCGAGACCGAATTCGGCACCCGCATGATCCGCGCCACCGAAAAAATCCGCGCCGTGCATGCCGACCATGTTGCCTGCGGCTGGCTGCAGGTGGTGACCGACACGCCGCTGTTGAGTGTCGAGCGGGTGTCATTCACTTATGGCGACAAGCCGGTCGAAGTGCGGCGCGGCTTGTACCGCACCGACAGCCACCATTATCAGAGTGAGTTGATTTAATGCAATACCGCGCCGAGCAAGCATGGCGGTAAAGGGCTATATTGTCGGGGCGCGCCGATTAACTTTGGTGTGGCGCACAAAATCGGTAAAATTACGAAATTATCAAGTCTGGGAGATGTTCGCATGTCTGAAGTAACAAAAACAAACAGGCCGGAATTTCGGAACATTCATGTCACGCAGCTGGCAAATTACCGCCTTCCGCTGGCCGGATTGATCTCGATTCTCCATCGCATCAGTGGTTTTCTGATGTTCGCACTTCTGCCTGTCATCCTGTACCTGCTGGATCAGAGCTTGTTGTCCGAAGGGACTTTCGAGTACTTCAAGGGCATCACGTCCAACTGGTTCGTCAAGCTGGTTCTGCTGGCCGTGTCCTGGGCGTTCCTGCATCACTTTTGCGCCGGTATCCGTCACCTGTTCATGGATAACCATATCGGTATCGAAAAGGATTCCGCCCGCAAATCAGCCGTCATCGTCTTCGCCGTCAGCTTGCCGCTGGCCGGTCTGGTGGCACTGAAACTGTTCGGAGCATTCTAATGGCCAATAACAATATCGGACCAAAACGCCTGGTCGTCGGCGCTCACTACGGTCTCAAGGACTGGCTGGCGCAGCGCATCACTGCTGCCGTGATGGCGGTCTATACCGTGATCCTGCTGGTGGTGTTCTTCAAGGCACAAAACTTCAGTTACGCCGGCTGGGCAGGCATGTTCTCCCAGCAGTGGTTCAAGATCGCCACCTTTGTCACCTTCCTCGCGTTGTTCTATCACGCCTGGGTTGGCATGCGTGACATCTGGATGGACTACGTCAAACCAGTTTCTATTCGTATTTCTTTGCAAGTCGCCACTATCCTGTGGCTGATCGCTTGTGCCGGATGGACGGCACAAATTATCTGGAGAGCTTAATCGTGTCAGCTAACAAATCAGCCCTTCCTACACGCCGCTTTGATGCCGTGATTATCGGTGCCGGCGGTTCGGGCATGCGTGCGTCGCTGCAGCTTGCCGAAGCCGGTCTGAACGTCGCCGTTCTGTCAAAAGTATTTCCTACCCGTTCGCATACCGTCGCTGCCCAGGGCGGCATCGGTGCTTCCCTCGGCAACATGTCCGAGGACAGCTGGTTCTGGCACATGTTCGACACCGTCAAGGGTGGCGATTATCTGGGTGACCAGGACGCCATCGAATTCATGTGTCGCGAAGCGCCGAAAGTGGTCTACGAACTGGAACACTTCGGCATGCCGTTTGACCGCAATCCGGACGGCACGATTTATCAGCGTCCATTCGGCGGCCACACCGCCAACTTCGGCGAGAAGCCAGTTCAACGCGCCTGCGCCGCCGCCGACCGTACCGGTCACGCGATGCTGCACACGCTGTATCAGCGCAATGTGCGCGCCAAGACGCATTTCTTCGTCGAATGGATGGCACTGGATTTGATCCGCGATGCTGACGGCGATGTCATCGGCGTGGTTGCGCTCGAGATGGAAACCGGCGAATGCATGATCCTCGAAGCCAAGACCACCATCATGGCAACCGGCGGCGCGGGACGTATCTGGGCCGCATCGACCAATGCCTTCATCAACACCGGTGACGGCATGGGCATGGCGGCACGTGCCGGCCTGCCACTCGAAGACATGGAATTCTGGCAGTTCCACCCGACCGGCGTGGCCGGCGCGGGCGTGCTGATCACCGAAGGCGTGCGCGGCGAAGGCGGCATCCTGATCAACAGCGAAGGCGAGCGTTTCATGGAACGTTACGCGCCTACCCTGAAAGATCTGGCACCACGCGACTTCGTGTCCCGTTCGATGGACCAGGAAATCAAGGAAGGTCGCGGTTGCGGTCCGAACAAGGACCACGTGCTGCTGGACTTGCGTCACATCGGTGCCGAGACGATCCAGAAGCGCTTGCCATCGATTCTTGAAATCGGTCACAAGTTCGCCAACGTCGACGCCACCAAAGAGCCGATTCCGGTCGTGCCGACGATTCACTACCAGATGGGCGGTATCCCGACCAATATCCACGGTCAGGTCGTCGCGCCTAAAAACGGCAATCCGAACGCCGTGGTCAACGGCTTGTACGCGATCGGCGAGTGCGCCTGCGTGTCAGTCCATGGTGCCAATCGCCTGGGTACGAATTCGTTGCTCGACTTGCTGGTCTTCGGTCGTGCAGCTGGTAACCACATCGTTGCCAGCGATCTGAAATCACGCGAGAACAAGCCATTGCCAGCGGACGCGGCGGACTTCGCGATGAATCGCCTGAACAAGCTCGAAAGCTCGACCGGCAGCGAAAAAGTACAGCACGTTGCCAACGATATCCGTGCCGCGATGCAACGGTATTGCGGCGTATTCCGCACCGATGCACTGCTGCAGAGCGGCTACAACGCGATCATGGAACTTGACGAGCGGCGCAAGAATGTCTCGTTCAAGGACAAGTCGAAAGTCTTCAACACCGCCCGTGTCGAAGCCCTCGAACTGGACAACATGATCGAAGCCGCCAAGGCAACCATCTCGTCGGCACTGGCACGCAAGGAATCACGTGGCGCGCATGCGCAAAGTGATTACGAAACGCGTGACGATGCCAACTGGATGAAGCATTCGCTGTGGTATTCGGAAGGCAACCGCCTTGACTACAAGCCGGTGGTGACCAAGCCGCTGACCGTCGAGACGTTCCAGCCGAAAGCCCGTACGTTCTAACATGCCGGCGAACCGGGTCTGGCTATGCCAGTGCCGTTGTCGCCCACCGATTGAATGTTGAGAGTCAGGCCGCGCAGCGCGCGACCCGGTTCCGCAAAAAAGGTATTTATGCCACGCACTCTGAATTTTGAAATCTATCGCTACGATCCGGACAAGGATGCCAAGCCGTACATGCAGAAGCTGACCGTCGAACTGCAGGACACCGACAAGATGCTGCTCGATGCACTGCAACGCATCAAGGCCGATGTCGATGACTCGCTGGCGCTGCGCCGCTCATGCCGTGAAGGCGTCTGCGGTTCCGACGCGATGAACATCAACGGCAAGAATGGTCTGGCCTGCACCACCAACCTGAAAGAACTGAAACAGCCGATCGTATTGCGTCCGCTGCCGGGCCTGCCCGTCATCCGCGACCTGATCGTCGACATGACGCAGTTCTTCAAGCAATACAACTCGATCAAACCGTTCCTGATCAACACGACGATCCCGCCGGAAAAAGAACGCCTGCAATCGCCGACCGAACGCGAAGAACTCGATGGCCTGTACGAGTGCATCCTGTGCGCCTGCTGCTCGACATCGTGCCCGTCGTTCTGGTGGAATCCGGACAAGTTCGTCGGCCCGGCCGGCCTGTTGCAAGCCTATCGTTTTATCGCAGATACCCGCGACGAAGCGACAGCCGAGCGACTCGATAACCTCGAAGATCCGTACCGTTTGTTCCGCTGCCATTCGATCATGAATTGCGTCGATGTCTGTCCGAAGGGCTTGAACCCGAACAAGGCCATCGGCAAGATCAAAGAGATGATGGTGCGTCGCGCAGTCTGAGCCAGGCTGCTTTACCGAACTGCCCCGCGGCCGCGCAAGCGTCGCGGGGCATCTGACAAGAATGACCGTAGCCCATGTCCACCACGCATCAGTCCGATCCCGCCAACCGAGCCCGCCTGCGCTGGCGTGCCCGCCGTGGCCTGCTGGAAAATGACCTGATCCTGACCCGTTTTCTGGATGCGCACGAAGCCGGCCTGACCGACGATGAAGTCGACGCGCTGACCCGTATCCTCGATGTTTCCGACAACGATCTGATGGACCTGATCCTGGCGCGCAAAGAGCCGGATGGTGTCGATGATCTGCCCCGGGTCCATGCCTTGCTGACGCGCTTGCGGGCAGCCTGAAGCACCTGATTACCTGTATGTCCAGCCTTTACCCATTCACCGACTCACCGTTCAAGAGAAGGAACAGCCATGTCCCAAACCGCTGATACAACCGCAACCCTGTCGTTTTCCGACGGCAGTCCGTCGCTGGATATGCCGATCTACAAAGGTACTGTCGGACCGGACGTCATCGATATCCGCAAGCTCTACGGTGCCACCGGCAAGTTCACGTATGACCCGGGCTTCATGTCGACCGCCGCCTGTAATTCGGCCATCACCTACATCGACGGCGACAAGGGCGAGCTGCTGTATCGCGGTTACCCGATCGAACAATTGGCGGTGAATTGTGATTTTCTGGAAACCTGCTACCTGCTGCTGAACGGCGAACTGCCGACCGTCGAAGAGCGCAGCAAGTTCGTCGACACCGTTACGCAGCACACGATGATCCACGACCAGATGCAATTTTTCTTCCGTGGTTTCCGTCGCGATGCGCATCCGATGGCCGTGCTGGTCGGTACCGTCGGCGCGCTGTCGTCGTTCTATCATGACTCGCTCGACATCACGGATCCGCATCACCGCGAAGTATCAGCCATCCGCCTGATCGCCAAGCTGCCAACGCTGGTCGCCATGGCCTATAAGTACAACGTCGGCCAGCCCTTCGTGTACCCGCGCAACGACCTGTCGTACAGCGCCAATTTCATGCGCATGATGTTCTCGAACCCGTGCGAAGAGTACAAGGTCAACGACGTGCTGGTGCGCGCGCTCGACCGCATCCTGATCCTGCACGCCGACCACGAACAGAATGCCTCGACCTCAACCGTGCGTCTGGCCGGTTCGAGCGGTGCCAACCCGTTCGCCTGTATCGCCGCCGGCATCGCCTGCCTGTGGGGCCCTGCGCACGGTGGTGCCAACGAAGCCGCCCTGAACATGCTCAAGGAAATCGGTAGCGTCGACAAGATTCCCGAGTTCATCGCCAAGGTCAAGGACAAGAACTCCGGCGTCAAGCTGATGGGTTTCGGTCACCGCGTCTACAAGAACTTCGACCCGCGTGCCAAGCTGATGCGTGAGACCTGCTACGAAGTGCTGGAAGAGTTGGGCCTGCAAGACGACCCGCTGTTCAAGCTCGCCATGGCACTCGAAAAAATCGCGCTGGAAGACGAGTACTTCGTGTCCCGCAAGCTGTACCCGAACGTCGACTTCTATTCGGGCATCGTGCAATCGGCACTGGGTATTCCGGTCTCGCTGTTCACCGGTATTTTCGCGATGGCCCGTACCGTCGGCTGGATCGCCCAATGGAATGAAATGATCTCGGATCCGGAACAGAAAATCGGCCGTCCACGCCAGCTGTTCGTCGGTGAAGTGGCCCGTAACGTGACGCCTATCGCCGACCGTTAATTGGTATTCCGGTCCGGCTCCCGGGCCGGATTGACCGCCTCATCAGAAGCCCCGCCGGCAGTTGCTGCCCGCGGGGTTTTTTCATGGCCGCCAGTCGGCAGGGAAGGGTGGCCATCGTCGCCGGTAGCCGGATGCAGCGGCGCGTCGGCATCGCCGGCGGTGATGTGGTGCAGGCGTTAGAATGGCCTCGCGTTTTCCATTCACCTCTTGTATTGACCCCCGATGTCCGTAGATTCCCTGCAAGTCTGGCTGTTGCGCGTGACCCGTGGCGACGCCATGATCGCTCTTGTACTGCAAATTTTTATCATCGTGCTGCTGGTCGTCGTGACCAACTTTTTCTTGCGTCGGCTGCTGGCCGGACTGGAAGCGCGTACCCGGCGGACCGATACGCCGTGGGATTTTGCGCTGGTCTCAGCGCTACGCAAACCGCTGACCGTGCTGGCCTGGATCCTCGGACTGGCCTTTGTCGGCCATCTGATCGATGCCGAAACCGATGCCACGTTGTTCGAGCTGGTCGCGCCGGCGCGTACCATCGGCGTCATCAGCTGCCTGACCTGGTTCCTGCTGCGGCTGGTGCGCAATGTCCAGGATGGCGTCATCGCCCATCGCACCTCGCGCAACCAGCCGGCGGATCGCACGACGGTCGACGCGGTCGGCAAGCTGCTGCGGGTGTCGGTGCTCATCACGGCGGCGCTGGTCATGTTGCAGAGCCTGGGGTTCTCGATTTCGGGCGTGCTGGCTTTTGGTGGCGTGGGCGGTATCGCGGTGGGTTTTGCAGCCAAGGATTTGCTGGCGAATTTTTTCGGTGGCTTGATGGTGTACTGGGATCGTCCGTTCGAAGTGGGTGACTGGATCCGGTCGCCGGACAAGGAAATCGAAGGAACGGTCGAGGACATCGGCTGGCGTCTGACCCGTATCCGCACCTTCGACATGCGCCCGTTGTACGTGCCGAACGGCCTGTTCAATACCATCGCGGTCGAGAACGCCACGCGCATGACCAACCGGCGCATCTACGAAACGATCCGTGTGCGCCTGGACGACATCGACAAGGTCGCGGCGATCGTGACCGACATCAAGGGCCTGCTGGCAGCGCATCCCGAGATCGACCAGAACCAGCCGACCATCGTCAACCTGTTGCAGTTCAGCGTGTCATCGATTGATATCCTGGTCTATACCTTTACCCGCACCACGGAATGGATCGCGTTCCATGAAATCAAGCAAGACGTGATGCTGCAGATCGCCGCCATCATCACGCGCCACGAGGCCGAGCTGGCTTTGCCGGCACACACCGTGAACCTGCAGGATCATCGTGTAGCGATGAGCGGACCGCCGGTGCCGGTGCCGGGTTAAGCGCACTAGCGCGCATGTCGCTGCAATGATGATCCGGCGCGAGAATGATTGCGGCCGCTCGTCATGCTCCGCGCCCAACGTGCTATTGTGTCGGCTGTTTCAAAAGTACCCGAATACCCAGCCCTTCCCCACAACTTGATGTGCAATCCGCTAACCGGTCAGGCCGTGTCGCGGAAGGTTAAGCTAACCCGCTAATCTCGCGAAACGCGAAGAAAGGTGCGCAATATGATGCAGCAGTTCCGTTCCAACTCCTATCTGTCCGGAGGGAATGCCCCGTACATCGAAGACCTGTACGAGTCCTACCTCGACAATCCTGGTTCCGTGCCTGACAACTGGCGTTCGTATTTCGATGCGATGCAGCATGTCCCGGCAGTCGACGGTTCCGACAAACCCGATGTTGCCCACGCCCCTGTCGTCGCCTCGTTTGCCGAGCGCGCCAAGCAAGGTCCTATCCGTACCGTCGTCGCCTCGGTGGATGTCGAAATGGGCCGCAAGCGTGTCGCTGTTACCCAGCTGATCGCCGCCTATCGTTTTCTGGGTAGCCACTGGGCCAACCTCGATCCGCTGCAGCGCCAGGAACGCCCGACCATTCCTGAACTGGAACCGAGCTTCTACAGCTTCTCCGATGCCGACATGGACATCGTGTTCAACATCAGCAATACCTATTTCGGCGGCGAAACCTCGACCCTGCGCGATATCCTCAATGCGCTGCGCGATACCTACTGCCGCTCGATCGGTGCCGAATTCATGTACATCAGCGACCCGGGCGAAAAGCGCTGGTTGCAGGAGCGCCTGGAATCGACCCGCGCATCAGCCAATTTCAGCAACGAAAAGAAAAAGCACATCCTCGACCGCCTGACCGCAGCCGAAGGCCTGGAGCGCTATCTGCATACCCGCTATGTCGGCCAGAAGCGTTTCTCGCTCGAAGGCAGCGAAAGCTTCATCGCCTCGCTCGATGAAACCATCCAGCGCGCCGGCGAAAGCGGCGTCCAGGAAATCGTCATCGGCATGGCCCATCGTGGTCGCCTGAATGTGCTGGTCAACATCCTCGGCAAGACGCCGCAGGAACTGTTCTCGGAATTCGAAGGCAAGCACGCCGACGACTTGCCGGCCGGCGATGTCAAATACCATCAAGGCTTCTCGTCCGACATCACGTCGCCGGGCGGCCCAGTCCATCTGTCACTCGCTTTCAATCCGTCGCACCTTGAAATCGTCAACCCGGTCGTCGAGGGTTCGGTCAAGGCACGGATGGATAGACGCGGCGACAAGGACGGCTCGCAAGTGCTGCCTATCCTGGTCCATGGCGATGCAGCGTTTGCCGGCCAGGGCGTGGTCATGGAAACACTGAACCTGGCACAGACCCGCGGCTACGGCACGGGCGGCACGGTGCATATCGTGATCAACAACCAGATCGGTTTCACGACCTCGGATCCACGCGATTCGCGTTCGACACTGTATTGCTCGGACGTCGTCAAGATGATCGAAGCGCCGGTGCTGCATGTGAACGGTGACGATCCCGAAGCCGTCGTCTTCGCCACGCAAATCGCGATGGACTACCGCATCGAGTTCAAGAAAGACATCGTCGTCGACATCATTTGCTACCGCAAACTGGGTCACAACGAGCAGGACACGCCAGCGCTGACGCAGCCGCTGATGTACAAGAAAATCGGCCAGCATCCGGGCACCCGCAAACTGTACGCCGACAAGCTCGTCGCGCAGGGCACGATCGCCGCCGATGAAGGCGACCTGATGGTCAAGGCCTTCCGCGATGCGATGGATGCCGGTCACCATACGGTCGATCCGGTCATCTCTAACTTCAAGAGCAAGTACGCCGTCGATTGGATGCCGTTCCTGAACCGCAAGTGGACCGACGCAGCTGACACCGCCGTGCCACTGGCTGAACTGAAACGCCTGTCCTTGCGCGTAACTACCGTGCCGGAAAACTTCAAGGTTCACCCGCTGGTCGAGAAAGTCCTGAACGATCGCGCCAGCATGGGCCGCGGCGAACTCAACCTCGACTGGGGCATGGGCGAGCATCTGGCCTACGCCACGCTGGTCTCGTCCGGCTATGCAATTCGCCTGACCGGCCAGGACAGCGGTCGCGGTACTTTCGTCCATCGTCACGCGGTATTGCATGACCAGAACCGCGAGCGCTGGGATGCCGGCAGCTACATTCCGCTGCAAAACATCTCGGAACAGCAAGCGCCGTTCAAGGTGATCGATTCGGTCCTGTCCGAAGAAGCCGTATTGGCCTTCGAATACGGTTACTCGACTGCCGAGCCAAACACGCTGACGATCTGGGAAGCCCAGTTCGGCGATTTCGCCAATGGCGCGCAAGTGGTGATCGACCAGTTCATCAGCTCCGGCGAAGTGAAATGGGGCCGCGCTTCCGGCCTGGTCATGATGCTGCCGCACGGTTACGAAGGCCAGGGTCCGGAGCACTCCTCCGCACGTCCCGAGCGCTTCCTGCAACTGTGCGCCGACAACAACATGCAAGTGGTGCAGCCGACCACGTCAGCGCAGATTTTCCATCTGTTGCGCCGCCAGATGATCCGCCTGTTCCGCAAGCCGCTGGTGATCATGACGCCGAAGTCGCTGTTGCGGAACAAGGATGCCGGTTCGCCGCTGTCCGACCTCGCCACCGGCAGCTTCAAGACCGTCATCGGTGAATGCGATGACAAGATCGATGCCAAGAAGGTCAAGCGCGTCATCGCTTGCTCCGGCAAGGTGTATTACGACCTGGTCAATGCGCGCAAGGAACGCGGACAAGTCGATACGGCGATCTTCCGTATCGAGCAGCTGTATCCGTTCCCGCACAAGACACTGGCTGCCGAACTGAAAAAATTCCCGAACTTTACGGAATTGGTCTGGGCGCAAGACGAGCCACAGAATCAGGGACCGTGGTTCCAGATCCAGCACAACATCTTCGAGAATCTCGTCGATGGTCAGAAGCTGGCGTATGCCGGTCGTCCTGCCAGCGCCTCCCCGGCGGTTGGTTATTACGACAAGCATTACGCACAGCAAAAGACGCTGATCGATACCGCGTTCTCGAAACTCAAGGGCTTTGTCCTTACCAAATAATTGATGCGACGGCGCACCGGAAACCGGGGCGCCGCCAGAACACACCGAATCGGAGTTTTACATGGCAATCCTAGAAGTCAAAGTCCCCCAGTTATCAGAATCGGTCGCAGAAGCGACCCTGTTGCAATGGCATAAAAAAGTCGGCGAGCCAGTCAGCCGCGATGAAAACATGATCGATATCGAGACCGACAAAGTCGTGCTCGAACTGCCGGCTCCGGCCGACGGTATCATCACGCAACTGATGCAGCCCGATGGCGCAACGGTCGTCGCCGGCCAGGTCATCGCCCTGATCGATACCGATGGCTCGGCCAAGGTCAGCCCGCTGGAAATCTCGGCGCTGCCGGTTCCGCAACCGCACCCTGATTCGGTCGCAGCGGCCAGCACGACTAGCGATCCTGTCGCTGCCGCCATCAATACGCTGGGTTCAAAAGCTGCCGCGAATGTGGCGATGCCTGCTGCTGCCAAAATGCTGGCCGAGAACAGCATGACCGCTTCGCAAGTCGATGGCACCGGCAAGGATGGCCGCGTCACCAAGGGCGACGTGATCAACCAGCTGGAAAAGAAACCGGCACCGGTCGTTGCACCGTCTGCTCCTGCAGTTGCGGCCAAACCGGCACTGCAGCAAGTCGCTGCCGGCCCTGGTCCAAACCTGGGCGAGCGTCCTGAACAACGCGTGCCGATGAGCCGCCTGCGTGCCCGTATCGCCGAGCGCCTGGTGCAATCGCAGCAGACCAACGCCATCCTGACCACGTTCAACGAAGTCAACATGGCCCCGGTTATGGAGCTGCGTAACAAGTACAAGGACAAGTTCGAGAAAGAGCATGGCGTCAAGCTGGGCTTCATGTCCTTCTTCGTCAAGGCGGCCGTCGCTGCCCTGAAAAAATACCCGGTCATCAACGGTTCGGTCGATGGCAATGACATCGTCTACCACGGCTATTTCGACATCGGTATTGCGGTCGGTTCGCCACGTGGTCTGGTGGTGCCGGTACTGCGCAATGCTGACCAGATGTCGATCGCCGACATCGAAAAGAAGATCGGCGAATTCGGTGCCAAGGCCAAGGACGGCAAGCTGACGATGGATGACCTGACCGGCGGCACGTTCTCGATCTCGAACGGCGGCACCTTCGGTTCGATGTTGTCGACGCCTATCATCAACCCGCCGCAGTCCGCCATCCTCGGCGTGCATGCGACCAAGGACCGCGCTGTCGTCGAAAACGGCCAGATCGTGATCCGTCCGATGAACTACCTGGCGCTGTCGTATGACCATCGGATCATCGATGGTCGCGAAGCCGTCCTCGGCCTGGTGGCGATGAAGGAAGCGCTGGAAGATCCTGCACGTCTGCTGCTGGACCTGTAAATAGGTGATGCCGAAGCGGCCCGCGCATGACTGCGCCGGCCGCTTTGGTGTCTGTAAAGCTGAAAAGGAAAAGAACATGTCGAAAAATTTTGATGTCGTCGTCATCGGCGGTGGTCCAGGTGGCTACATTGCGGCGATTCGTGCTGCGCAACTGGGCTTCTCGGTGGCCTGTATCGATGAGTGGAAAAACGCTGCCGGCGGTCCCGCACCGGGCGGTACCTGCACCAACGTCGGCTGCATTCCATCGAAGGCGCTGCTGCAATCGTCCGAGCATTTCGAACACGCCGGCCATGCGTTTGCCGAGCACGGAATTGATGTCAAGGGCCTGAGCCTGAACCTGCCGCAAATGCTGTCGCGCAAGGACACCGTCGTCAAGCAGAACAACGACGGCATCCTGTATCTGTTCAAGAAAAACAAGATCACCTTCTTCCATGGTCGCGGCGCGTTCGTCAAGAACGATGCCAGCGGTACCGAAGTATCGGTCACCGGCAAGACCAATGAATCACTGATCGCCAAGCATGTCGTCATCGCCACCGGCTCGAATGCGCGGGCGCTGCCAGGCACGCCGTTCGATGAAAAAATGATCCTGTCGAATACCGGTGCACTCGCCATTGGCGCGGTACCAAAACGCCTCGGCGTCATCGGTGCCGGCGTCATCGGCCTCGAAATGGGCAGCGTCTGGCGTCGTCTCGGATCAGCCGTCACGGTCCTCGAAGGCTTGCCGACTTTCCTCGGCGCGGTCGACGAACAGATCGCCAAGGAAGCGTTCAAGTTGTTCACCAAGCAGGGTCTGGGCATCCAGCTGGGCGTCAAGATCGGCACCATCACGACCGGCAAGAAAGACGTCACCGTCGAGTACGTCGATGCCAAGGGCGAAGCGCAAAAAGCTGTGTTCGACAAGCTGATCATCTCGATCGGCCGCACCCCGAACACCATCGGCCTGAACGCCGAAGCGATTGGCCTGAAGCTCGACGAGCGTGGTTTTGTGGTGGTTGATGACGATTGCAAATCGAGTGTCGCCAACGTCTGGGCAGTCGGTGATGTGGTGCGCGGACCGATGCTCGCGCACAAGGCCGAAGAAGAGGGCGTCGCCGTCGCCGAGCGTATCGCCGGTCAGCATGGACACGTCAACTTCAACACCGTTCCATGGGTGATCTACACCTCGCCGGAAATCGCGTGGGTCGGCAAGAACGAACAGGAATTGAAAGCCGCCGGCGTGGCTTACAAGGCCGGCTCATTCCCGTTCCTGGCCAATGGTCGCGCGCGTGCGCTGGGCGATACCAACGGTATGGTCAAGTTCCTGGCCGATGCCAAGACCGACGAGATCCTTGGCGTGCACATCATCGGGCCATCAGCGTCCGAGCTGATTTCGGAAGCCGTCGTGGCGATGGAATTCCGTGCTTCGGCTGAAGACATCGCGCGCATCTGCCATGCGCATCCGTCCTTGTCGGAAGCGACCAAGGAAGCGGCGTTGGCGGTGGATAAGCGGGCGTTGAATTTCTGATGTTTTGCGCGCGCGTGGGCACGGTGATGCTGTGCCCACC
>AEPR01000121.1 GCA_000195205.2 Oxalobacteraceae bacterium IMCC9480
TGACATCGAACGCGAGCGGCCGCTGGTGACGGTGCAGGACCCGGACGGAAAAATCTATCAGGTCGAGGCCGGCTTCCTGCTCGACGCCAGCGGTTTTGGACGCGTACTGCCGCGTCTGCTGCAGCTCGACACGCCCTCGAATTTCCCGGTACGCGGCGCGATTTTCACGCACATCGCCGATGGCATCGTCGCGGGTTTCGACCGCAGCAAGATCCGCATCACCGTGCATCCGCAACAGTGCGATGTCTGGTTCTGGACCATCCCGTTTGCCGGCGGGCGCTGCTCGCTGGGCGTGGTGGCCGAGAGCAGTTTTCTGGAGCGCTACAGCGGTACCGACACGGAAAGATTGCAGGCCATCGTGGCCGAAGAACCGTCGCTGCAGACGCTGTTGGCCAATGCCACCTGGGACACGCCGGCGCGCCACATCACCGGTTATTCCGCCAATGTCGCATCGCTGTGGGGCAGGGGCTATGCGCTGCTGGGCAATGCTGGCGAATTCCTCGATCCGGTGTTTTCGTCGGGCGTGACGATTGCGGTCAAGTCGGCCAGCCTTGCCGCCGGCGTGTTGCAACGCCAGTTCGCCGGCGAGGAAGTCGACTGGCAGCGCGACTATGGCGCGCCGCTGCGCAAGGGCGTCGACACCTTCCGTGCCTTCGTCGAATCGTGGTACGCCGGCGGTTTTCAGTCCATCATTTTTCATCCGGATCCGCAGCCTGATATCCGCCGCATGATCGCCTCGATTCTGGCCGGCTATGCGTGGGATCAGACCAACCCGTACGTCAAGGACACCGCGCGCCGGCTGGCCGCACTGGAAACCTTGTGCACCGTCGCCTGATCCTGATTGCGCTGGCCTTGCTGCTGGCCGGTTGCGCCAGCCTGCCGCCGCCGGCGCCACCGGCCCGACTCGGATTGCGACTGGCACCGGCGGCGCTGGGCGAGCGCATCGCCGTGCAGCAGCATTTGCAAGTCGAGCGCGCTGGCCGCATCGACGAACTCGATGCGGCGCTGGAAGTCGATGCCGATCAGCTGCAACTGGTCGGGCTGGCGTTCGGCCAGCGCGTCCTGACCGTGGCCTACGATGGCCGCACGCTGACGTCGTGGCGCCATCCGATGCTGCCGGCGCAGGTGCGGGCCGACGACGTGCTCGAAGATATCCAGCTGGCGCTGTGGCCGCTGGCGGCGATCCGCGCCGCGCTGCCGCCGGGCTGGCAGATCGAGGACGACGGACTGCGCCGCACGGTGTCGATGCACGGCGTCATCTTCAGCGTGATCGAGGTCAGCAAGCTGCCGCGCTGGCAGGGCAATATCACGCTGGAGAACCGGCGTTACCAGTACCGGCTGACGATACAGTCGGCCCCGACCTCATCCTGAACGGAGCGACGCATGGTCTACCTCAATGAATGCGGCATCGTGTGCGCGCTGGGCGCGTCGCACCGGCAGGTCCGCGCCCGGCTGTTCGACACCTGCCGCAGCGGGCTGGTGCGCACCGATGCCTGGTCGCGCGGTTGCGTGCTGCCGCTCGGGCTGGTCGATAGCGTGCTGCCGCCGCTGTCGGCTTTGCCGTCCGGCCAGCGCAGCCGCAACAACCAGCTGGCTGCCGCCGCGCTGGCACCGATACGCGCGGGGGTCGAGGCGGCGATTGCGCGCTTCGGGCGCGAACGTGTCGGCATCGTCATCGGCACCAGCACGTCCGGTATCGCCGGCACCGAGCAGGCCATGCGCGAGCGCGCCGCCACTGGCGCACTGCCGGCCGACTTCAATTACGCGTTGCAGGAGATGGGCTCGCCGGCGGCGATGCTGGCGGGACTGCTCGATGTGGCCGGTCCGGCCTATGTGCAATCGAGCGCCTGCGCTTCCAGCGCGAAGGCGATGGCCAGCGCCGCGCGCTTGCTCAATATGGGACTGTGCGATGCCGTCATCAGCGGCGGTGTCGATACCTTGTGCGGCTTCACGGTGGCGGGATTTTCGGCGCTTGAATCGGTCAGCCAACAGCCTTGCAATCCGCTCGGGGCGAACCGCTGCGGCATCAATATCGGCGAAGGTGCGGCACTGTTTCTGATGACGCGCGAACCGGCGGCGGTGGCGCTGTGCGGCTGGGGCGAATCATCTGACGGCCATCACATGTCGGCACCGGATCCGGCTGGCGGCGGCGCGCGGCTGGCCATCGGGCAGGCACTGCAACGCGCCGGCGTGACGGCGGCGCAGGTCGACTACATCAACCTGCACGGCACCGCGACGATCCAGAATGACGCGATGGAAGCGCGCGTCATTGCCGACCTGTTCGGCCACGACGTGCCGGTCAGTTCGACCAAACCGTTCACCGGCCATGCGCTCGGTGCGGCCGGTGCGATCGAGGCGGCCTTCTGCTGGCTGGCGATGCAGGACGACAATCCCGACGGCAAGCTGCCGCCGCATCTGTGGGATGGCGAACCGGACCCGGCGCTGCCGCGGCTCCATGTTGCGCTGCCCGGTGCGCGGCTCGGTCGCCGGCTGCGCTGGGCACTGTCGAATTCGTTTGCGTTCGGCGGCGCGAATGCCAGCTTGCTGTTCGGCAGGCTGGCATGAGCTTTCCCGATATCCGCACGCTGGTGCCGCACGCCGGGCCGATGGTCTTGCTCGACCGCGTGCTGGCAGCCGATGCCGACAGCCTGTGTGCCGAAGTCACGATCCGTGCCGACACGCTGTTTTGCGATGGCACGGGCGTCGGCACCTGGATCGGTATCGAATACATGGCGCAGGCGATTGCCGCGCATGCCGGTGTCGCTGCGCTCAATGATGGCGCTGCGGTCAAGGTCGGATTCCTGCTTGGCGCACGCCGCTACGAATGCAGCCGGCCGCTGTTCGCTTCCGGCAGCGTGCTGCAGGTATTCGTCGTCCGCACGCTGCAAAGTGACAATGGCCTGGGCGCATTCGAATGTCGCATCGAGATCGACGGCGTGGTCGCGGCGAACGCAACGATCACGGTTTTTTTGCCGGACAACGTGCAGGATTTTATTGGCGGACTTTCGGGAGGCGCGGTATGACGCACTGTGTGCTGGTGACAGGATCATCGCGTGGCATCGGCCGCGCGATTGCGCTGCGACTGGCGCGCGACGGCTACGACATCGTGCTGCATTGTCGCAGCCAGCGCGAGGCCGCCGACGCGGTCGCGCAGGAGATCGCCGCGCTCGGCCGCAGCGTACGCGTGCTGCAGTTCGATATCGCCGACCGTGCGCTGAGCGCGACGACGCTGCTGGCCGATGTCGAGCAATACGGCTGCTATTACGGCGTGGTCTGCAATGCCGGCGTGGCGCGCGACAATGCGTTTCCGGCGATGTCGGGCGAAGACTGGGACATCGTGTTGCAGACCAACCTGGACGGGTTTTTCAATGTGCTCAATCCGCTGATCATGCCGATGGTGCGGCGGCGTGCACCGGGTCGCATCGTCACGCTGGCCTCGGTTTCGGGGCTGGTCGGCAATCGCGGCCAGGTCAATTACAGCGCTGCCAAGGCCGGCATCATCGGTGCTACCAAGGCGTTGGCGCTGGAGCTGGCCAAGCGCGGGATCACCGTCAATTGCGTCGCGCCCGGCCTGATAGAAACCGACATGATCAGCGACGCGCCGCTCGACGAGATCCTCAAGCTGATCCCGGCGCGGCGCATCGGCCGGCCCGACGAAGTCGCCGCCGCCGTCAGTTTTCTGATCGGCGCAGACGCCGCCTACATCACCCGCCAGGTCCTGTCCGTCAATGGCGGACTGGCATGAAGGAGTCCGCATGAAACATCGTGTCGCCGTCACCGGCATGGCCGGCATCAGCCCGCTGGGCAACGACTGGCCTGCCATCCGCGCGCGCCTGGGCAGCTATCGCAATGCCATCGTGCGCATGCAGGAGTGGGAGGATTACGAGGGACTCAACACCCGGCTGGGTGCGCCGGCCGCGCCGTTCGAGCTGTCCGGCAGATACCATCGCAAGGCGATCCGCAGCATGGGCCGGGTCGCGCTGATGGCGACCCGCGCCAGCGAACTGGCGCTGCTGGACGCCGGCCTGCTCGATGACGCGCTGGTCACCGGCGGGCGCATGGGGATTGCGTTCGGCTCGTCGTCGGGGACGCCCGGCGCGGTCGGCGACTTCGGCCGCATGCTCGACGAACGCTCGACCCGCGGCATCACCGCGACCACTTACCTGAAGATGATGGCGCACACGGCACCGGTCAACATCGGTGTGTTTTTTGGCGTGACCGGGCGCGTGATCACGACGTCGAGCGCCTGCACCTCCGGCAGCCAGGGCATCGGCTATGCGTACGAAGCGATACGCGCCGGTCTGCAACTGGCGATGATCGCCGGCGGTGCCGAAGAACTGTGCGCCACCGAAGCGGCCGTGTTCGACACGCTGTTCGCCACCAGCACCCGCAACGACACGCCGCAAGCGACGCCGCGTCCGTTCGATGTCAGCCGCGACGGCCTCGTCATCGGCGAAGGTGCCGGTTGCCTGATCCTCGAAGACCTGGCCCATGCGCAGGCGCGCGGTGCCACCATTTACGCGGAGCTGGTCGGCTTCGGTACCAACAGTGATGGTTGCCACGTGACCCAGCCGAATGCCGCGACGATGCAGATCGCCATGGAACTGGCGCTGGCCGATGCCGGTCTGCAGCCGTCGCAGATCGGCTACGTGAACGCGCACGGCACCGCCACCCGCCATGGCGACATCGCCGAATCGCAGGCCACCGCACGGGTGTTCGGCGAGGCGATGACTATCAGTTCGCTCAAGAGCTACCTGGGCCACACGCTCGGTGCCTGCGGTGCGCTGGAAGCCTGGCTGAGCATCGAAATGCTGCGCGAAGGCTGGTTCGCACCGACCCTCAATCTGGAGCAGGTCGACCCGGCATGCGCGTCGCTTGACTACATCACCGGCACTGGTCGCGCGCTGCACTGCGAGTACGTGATGTCGAACAATTTTGCGTTTGGCGGGATCAATACCTCGCTGATTTTCAGGCGCGCGGGCTGAGATGACGGTGCTGCCGGCAACCGTGTGGATCATCGATGGCGATGGCGTGACGGATGCCGCGCTGGCGTCCTATTCCGGCTGGCTCAACGCCGCCGAGCAGGCGCGCTACCGGGGTTTCGTGCGGCCGCTGCGACAGCGCCAGTTCCTGATCGGGCGGGTGCTGTTGCGGCTGGCGCTGGGCGAATTGTTGGACTTGCCGCCGCCGCAGCTGCGTTTTATCGAACGCGCCGGTCGTTCGCCGCAGCTGGATATGCCCGGCTTGCAGGCGGGCTTCAGCTTGTCGCACAGCGGGCCGTGGGTGGCTTGCGCGGTCTGCGCGCGGGGTGCGCTGGGACTCGATATCGAATTGCCGCAAGCGCAGCGCGATGTGGCAGCGCTGGCGCTGCAGGCATTCGATGCGGATGACCAGGCCTGGGTTGCCGCGCAGCCGGACCGCGAGGTCGCGTTTTACCAGCGCTGGTGCCGCAATGAAGCCCGCATCAAGCTGGCGTCCAACAACGATTACCCGGCCAGCCCGTGCGATATAGTGCTCGCGCATCCGGCGCTGACCATCGCACTGTGCAGCACGCAGCCGGTGCAGGTAGCCGTGCGTCAACCGCTCATCTCGTAGGGTGGGCACAGGGTTATCGTGC
>AEPR01000120.1 GCA_000195205.2 Oxalobacteraceae bacterium IMCC9480
GCTCAAGATCGACCAATCCTTCGTGCGCGACGTCCTGGTCGATCCCCATGATGCAGCGATAGTGCGCACTGTGGTCGCACTCGGGCAGAGCCTCGGTCTGGCAGTCATTGCCGAAGGCGTCGAGACCACCGGCCAGCGTGACTTCCTGGAACAGAACGGATGCCCTGCCTTCCAGGGGTATCTGTACAGCCGGCCGCTCGCGCCGGAGCTGTTTGATCACTACGTGCGCCAGCAGGTCGTCAATTGTGCAACAGCTGCGGACAAAGATATTGCCTAAAAGTATTTGCCTGTCTATAACCATAGGTAGATATTGACGGCAGGCAAGCGTGTACTTCTCCTGTCGCCAGTCCACTCGACTTCACGGCCAGGCAGCACCCGATGCACGGCAGGGCCGGCACTCTATCGGAGACCTCATGTCCATGTCGCTGCCTCATCGACTGACTCTATCCA
Organism: Oxalobacteraceae bacterium IMCC9480; assembly: GCA_000195205.2. Lineage (GTDB taxonomy): Bacteria > Pseudomonadota > Gammaproteobacteria > Burkholderiales > Burkholderiaceae_D > Actimicrobium. The sequence goes on from AEPR01000120.1 coordinate 451, forward strand.
GCCGCTTCATCATCCTGATCGGCGTATTCGCGCTGGGTTTTCTAGTGTATGGCGGCTGGTCCTTCCGGACCCTCGATGAACTCAAGGTCAACGGCAAGCTCTATCAGCGCATCGTGCAAGGCAAGGATCTGATCGCCGATATCCTGCCTCCCCCCGAATACATCATTGAATCGTATCTGGTGTGCCTGCAGATCGGCAGCGCCTCGACCGATGCCGAACAGGCTGCGCTGACCGAGCGCCTGAAAGTACTGCAGACGGATTACCAGACCCGTCACACCTTCTGGGCCGGACAATCCCTTGATCGCGATATCGCCACGCTGCTGCTGCAGCAGGCCCATGAGCCGGCCGAGGCGTTCTACAAGATGGCTTTCGATGCCTATTTGCCGGCACTGCAGAAAAAAGATGCCACCGCCGCCGCGGCCGCCATGCAACGCATGAAGCCGCTCTACGAAACCCATCGCCAGGCCATCGACCAGATTGTGCAACTGGCCACCAAACGCGGCGAAGCCGATGAAGCCGGTGCCGCCAGCCAGATCCGCAGTGCGACCTTGTGGCTCCTCGCGATCCTGCTGCTGGCACTGACTGCCAGCATCCTCGTCGCCATCAGCACCATGCGCAGTCTCATGAAAAGCCTGGGCGGCGAACCTGACTATGCGGCCGACATCAGCAACCGGATTGCCGGCGGTGACCTGTCGATGGAGATCACCCTGAAGCCCGGCGACCAGTCGAGCATGCTGTTTGCAATGAAGACGATGCAGACGGTGCTGTCGAATATCGTCGGCGATATCAAGCAGGCGGTCGACTCGATCAGTACCGGCTCGTCGCAAATCGCCACTGGCAATCTTGATCTGTCGGCCCGCACCGAAGCACAGGCCGGTGCGCTGGAAGAGACCGCCTCGGCCATGGAGCAGCTCACCACCACGGTCCGCCAGAACGCTGACAATTCGCGCGCCGCCAGCGCACTGGCCAGTTCGGCATCAACGATCGCCTCGAAAGGCGGTGCGATGGTGGTCGACGTGGTGCAGACGATGGACGCGATCAGCGCGGCGTCGCACCGGATTGCCGACATCATCGGCACCATCGACGGCATCGCTTTCCAAACCAATATCCTGGCACTCAATGCCGCCGTCGAAGCCGCCCGCGCCGGCGAACAG
>AEPR01000119.1 GCA_000195205.2 Oxalobacteraceae bacterium IMCC9480
GTTCGCAAAAATCGCAGCCTGCTTCGGTATGGCCGGCGCGCATCAGCACGCCGCCCTTTTGGGCTTTCAGCGGAAAGACATGACCTGGCTGGACGATATCGGATGGCTTCGCATGTTTGGCAACGGCAACCTGGATGGTGCGGGCGCGGTCTGCGGCCGAGATGCCGGTCGTGACGCCTTCGGCAGCCTCGATCGAAACCGTGAAATTGGTGCCATAGGAAGTGCCATTGCGGGTAGTCATCATCGACAGATTGAGGCGTTCGCAACGCTCTTCGGTCAATGTCAGGCAGATCAGGCCACGACCAAATTTGGCCATGAAATTGACGGCTTCTGCAGTGACGAACTCGGCGGCCATGACCAGGTCGCCTTCATTTTCGCGGTCTTCTTCGTCAACCAGGATAACCATCCGGCCGGCGCGTAATTCGGTGACTATTTCTTGCGTGGTAGCGATTGACATGGATTGAGTCCTTTTGAGTGCGCCATTTTAATGGATTTGCGCCCCCCGCGACCTGCATTGACGACAGGAAAAACAGGATTACTGTCGTCCTGCAACCCATCCGGTCGGGCGGGCAACAGTTGTCTAACGTCAGCCGGCGCGTTGCGCCCCGCCTGCACTGCTCAGCATGCGTTCGACATAGCGCGCAATCAGGTCGATCTCGAGGTTGACGCGGCTACCGGCAGTCAAGTTGCGCAGCGTGGTCACGGCAACCGTATGCGGAATCAGGTTGATCGAAAAAGCGCACGCCGTCGGCGTATCGGTGACCCGGTTGACTGTCAGCGAGACACCGTTGACGACGATGGAACCCTTGAATGCCAGGTACTTTGCCAGATCAGCCGGCGCCTCGATGACGAGTTCCCACGATTCACCGACCGGCTCGTAGCGGGTCACCAGACCGAGGCCGTCGACGTGGCCGGATACCAGATGGCCGCCGAGTCGGTCGGCCAGCGTCAGGGCTTTTTCGAGGTTGACTTCACCGGCGGCATCCAGCCCGGCAGTACAGTTCAGGCTTTCGCGGGAGACATCCACGGCGAACGTGGTGTCTGTCTTGCTGACGACCGTCATGCACGCGCCATTGATGGCGATCGAGTCCCCCAGTACGACGTCCGATAGCGACAAGTCGCCGGCATCAATGGTCAGGCGCACCCCGGCACCCGGTTCAGTACCCGCAGCAGACAGGTCGGTAATTTTTCCTACGGCAGCAACGATTCCAGTAAACATGGCAATTAAATAGAGTCAAGTAAGGCGAGCAAGAATACGCAGGTCCGGACCGATCTGCTTGACATCGTGAAAGACCAGTCCGGTTTTACCCGACAAGCTGGTCAGCGCAGGCAAATCAAACAAGCCCTGCGCATCCCCGATCAGGCTGGGCGCAAGGTAGAGCAGCAGCTCATCGACACAGCCTTCGCGCAGCAGGGAACCATTGAGCTTGAAGCCGGCTTCGACATGCAGTTCATTGATCTGGCGGCGGCCCAGTTCGCGCATCAAGCCCGGCAAATCCACTTTGCCGGCCGCATTCGGCAAGCAAATGACTTCATGGCCAAGCGATTCCAGTGCCGCCTGCTTGTCCGCATCAGCTTGCGCGCAGACGACCCAGACCGGGGCATCCTGCAGGATGCGCGCCTGCAGATCGATCTCGAGACGGCTATCGATGACGATGCGCCGTGGCTGGCGCGGCGTGGCGACGGCGCGCACGGTCAGTTGCGGATCATCCGCCTTGACGGTCCCTATCCCGGTCAGCACCGCACACGCCCTCGCGCGCCAGACATGACCGTCGTCGCGGGCCGGTGCCGCGGTAATCCATTGGCTGGCGCCATTGTGCAAGGCGGTCTTGCCATCCAGACTGGCCGCAGCTTTCATCCGCACCCACGGCTTTCCTGACTGCATCCTTGAAAAAAATCCGATGTTCATCTCGAGGGCGGCGTCGCGCAATACCTCCGTGGTGACCGCGATCCCGGCCGCACGCAAGCGCTCCAGCCCTGCTCCGGCGACCAGCGGATTCGGATCGGCAATCGCCGACACCACGCGTACCACGCCGGCGCGAATGATCGCGTCGGCACAGGGTGGCGTGCGACCGTGGTGGCTGCAAGGTTCGAGCGTTACGTATAGCGTGGCACCGGTGACAGAATTGCCGCGCGCTTGCGCATCGGCCAATGCCTGGATTTCGGCATGGGCCTGGCCGGCGGCCTGCGTGTGGCCGGCACCGAGAACCACGCCGTCACGCACTACCACGCAACCAACACGCGGATTGGGTGCGGTAATGAACATGCCTTTGGCGGCCCATTCGAGGGCGAGCGCCATGCCTTGCTGGTCGTTGGCAATTTTCATGAGACTTTCAGATCGGGTTGGGGTGACGACACGTCAGCCGCAAGCGCTCTCGACGAGCGGATTGCACGACCGTGCGCGACCCAGGAAATTGATGATGATACGACGCTGTTGCGCCCCGAGCGATAGCGACAGATGACCGAATTGCGGTGTCTGGCTATTCGCGTTGGTGCGTGTGCGTCCGTTCGCGGCATACGCAATATACGGTGCTGCCCTGTCAGTCATCGCGGATTTTATGGCAAGACCGGCGGCAACGGCATCGTGGACGTGAAGAATTGTCTCGCCCGCATCGGCCCGGCGGTTGCCGTTGTCATCAATGAAAATCATCCAGCCACTCGCCCACTCGACGCCATCGGCCGGAACCAGGTCAACCCGCTGGCCGCGCCGCAGCGCTTCCGCACGGGTCAGTCTGATTGCCGCCAGCAAGTCGGCCGTCGCCGCAGAAATTTTCTGGCGCTGGATCAGCTCTGCCAGAGCGGGCACGGCCAGTGCCAGCACGATCGCGAGAATGGCCAGTACCGTCATCAATTCAATCAGCGTGTAGCCAGTCCGGTGGCAGGCTGGACAGGCATTGGGACGCAGGCGGTTACCAGCAATCGCGTCCATCGGCATCCTTGTGACCCAGGCTATCGAGACGCAATGTCCCGCACTGCTTATCGGAAAAACCGGCATTGACCCGGCTTGTGCCCGGTCGCGCACGCAGCAATACGCACTCGGCAATGCGTAGCCCGGGGCACGCGAGTGCATCGATTTCATAAGCACTGGCGGCTGCCGAATCTGCAGAAAACCAGGCAAAGCGCTGCTGGTCCGGCGTTGTCGACGACGACGAAAACGCCAGATACGTCATCCTCTGCGAGTACAACTGCTCTTGCTGCTGCATCAGCTTGAGCAAGGCGGCACGTCCCTCGGCCCGCTTGACCTTGCGCACCGCAAATTGATAAGACGGCAGCGCAATCGTTGCCAGCAACGCGACGATCACGATAGTGACGAGGAGTTCGATCAGCGTAAAACCGGTTCGACCGCAGCGTGAATTGGGCATCGTCGAGGTCTCCTAGGGTCGGGTGTTGGCACGCTGCCGGTCCGGCCAGTTGCTCACTTCGCGCCAGCCCAGTCGCCCCACCGGCAGCACGATCGTCGCACCCGGCGGTGCGGGGGCGGGGGCAGATGAAGGCGACGCGGCGGCTTGTTCGCCGATACCCGGGCTGACACCCGGTGTCAGTAGCGTGATCCGGCGTGATAACACTGCCCCGCCCGTGGCGCTTACGGCCGAACGGTCGAACGACGAGAGCACCACTGGTGCGACAGGGCCACCGGTACTCGTGCGTATGACGGTCGACTCTGCCGGTGACAAACCAGTAAGCGGATCGAGAAAATACGTTCTGCCGTCACCCCGATCACAGCCATCGTTCGCCGGGATCAGCGAACGAAAAATCAGTAGACCGTTATCCGCAAGCGCCGCCTCGACCTGCCTCTCGCCGGTACGACTTGATTCGGGAAAGTCGAGGTACCAGCCTTTCCGGTCCGGCGTTTCTGATCCATAGGTAAAGGCTGCTCCGTCGATGATATAGCTGTCGCCGCCGGACTTGCGGGCTGTGCGCGCGACCAGTGCCGCGCGGGAAATTACCGGCTGGCCAGGCACCGTCGTGTCATGCACCGTGTAGAGCGACTGGGTCGCGTGATGCATCGCCAGCCCCTCCTCCGGGGCCAGCAAACGCCCTGTCCCGAACAGGATCAGATAGCCGCCTCCGGGCGCGAACACCACGCTAGGCTTCGCGACGATGGGCTGACGCTTGCCACCGGAGCCGGCCGCTGAAAATACAAGCTTCGCCTTTGGCCAGGGCAACACGCCGGAAAAATCGAAGCGCCACAGCTTTCCGGCCAGGTCACCCGCATAGGCAAAACGCACGGTGCCGTTTTCGTCCGGCACCAGGGCGGCCGCGCTCAGGCCTTCCGCGCCAGTGGCGAGCTTGAAGTAATTCACGTCGCGCTGCCAGCGCACACCGGCGGGCTTGTCCAGCGCCAGCAGGAACAGCCTGCCCGATTCGGTTGAAACAACGGCAAAATAGCGACGTTCGCCCGGATGTGCCTGGAAGGTGGCGATTGCCGGCATGCCGATGACGAAACCCATCTCGGGATCATCGGCGTCGCTGAATTCCCAGAGCGCGCCAGTGCCACTGCCAAACTGATCCGGGCGACTGACATCGAGCGCCACCACCCCTTTGGCACCGGTTCCGGCGGCCGCGACCAGGAGGGTTTTGCGTGCGCCGTTCAAGCGCACTTCCTGCATCGCCAGTTTGCCGTCGAACCAGGGACGCGGCGCGTCAGCCGGATTGCTTGACTGACCCAGTTCCGGCAGCAGGAAACCGGGTAGGTAGGCAAATAATTCCTTGCCGTCGCTGGCTGAAAACGCATGCAGCATGCCGTCGTTGGCAGCGACATACAGCACCTCGCGCACGCTGCCACCGGATTGGCTGACCAGCAAGGGCGTGCTGTTGAGTATCCCGCCCAGTAACGATTTACGTGACCGGAACACGCCGCGACCGTTCACCCGTTCGGCATCGCGCTGGCCACGCAAATAGTTGACGCGTTGTTCCCCCAGTCCATCGCTGCGACTGCCGTCCGGAGCCTGATTCAGCCCTTGCTGTTGCTGTGCACTCAAGTTCTCCCAGCGGAACTCGACCGTACTTCCTGCACCGCGGTCCAGCGTCCATATCTTCCGCCCTGCCGTACTATCGCCGGACGCCGCAGACCATTGATCGGCGGCATCCCACAGTGCTGCACCAATCGCCACGGTCCCGGTCAGGGAAGTCCTGAGCGGATATTTTTTCAGGCTGCCTGACCATGATGGCGCTTCGAATCCGGCACGCCACAGCCACTTCCCGAGCGGGTCGACTGCTTGCTGGGTCACCGTAATTTCCTGCGTGACTCCCGACGTCATTGCACAGGCAAAAGATTTCAATTGTGCGTGCGCCTGACAGGCCAGACAGCACAGGAAGAGGAACAGTATCCGGCCTGGCTTCATGGCAGGTTTCCCTTCCGGTAAAAGGTCTGCAATACGACCTGACTGGCAATATCTGCGCCGAAACCAATCGCCGAGATCCGGTAAAAATAGTCGGGCTGTTCGGCGCTCTGCCCGGCCTGCCGGTAAGGAAGAAGCTCGATCAGATAGCGCGGAGGCCGGACGGGCAGCGAACCTGCACCGGTTTGCATGGCGCGTCCGGTGAAGCGGCCGTAGGACACCCCAGCCTCACTGTCGCCGGCACCCGCCTGGGTAGACGGGCTGAGCTGCAACCAGCCGGGTAGGCTGGCATCAGCAGACTGCCGGCACAATCCCTGATACCGGTTGGTGCTGCCGACCTGACAGGAATCGCCGACGGAATCCGGAAACCCTGCCTTGCTGTTGCGCGCAAACAGGTCGCTGCGTGACAGATGCGGGTCGGGCGATCCTTCGATATCGAGCTCGGCATCCCGCAAGCCCGCCTCAGCTGCCTGGAAGGCGATCTCCCGATCGCGATAACTGCGCGCGGCTTTCTGATCCTGCAGCCCGATCTGCACCGCCGTCAGTGCCAGCAAGGACACGGCCATCAGCCAGACCAGGACGATCACCAGCGCGATCCCGTTTTGCAGCGGCTTCATCGTGGCATCGCCAACGTGGCATTGCGAATACGCACCGTTGCCGTAAAGAGCTTGCGCAACCGGTTCCGGTCTTTGGCCGGCAATGCGCTTTCGACAAGCCGGGTTCCGGGATCACTGGCTGCGTGCTGGTCGGCATAGGGAGCACCGAATAAGTCGAAGACCTGATCCAGCGCATCGGTCCGGACGGGGCGCATGCTGCGCACCAGCAGCGCAATCCGGATGTCGGTAATTTTTTTCCAGTGGGTCTGGCGATTGCGGTCCTGTGCGCGCTGCTCCGGTGTGGCACCGGACAAGGCCAGTTGCTGATCGAGCGCGTCAATCTGAGAGGCGGTGAGGAAGCGCGTCGGCAGCGAGGCCATATCGGGTCCGATGCCGTACAACACCTGAAAGGCTTCGACGCCACGGACAATGGCGGCCGACGACCAGCTATTGTGCCCCCGGTACTTGCAATGCAATTCCGGCTCGCCGCGCGCATCTCGTGCAACGAAAAAGATGCTCCAGCCCGACAACTGCCCGGGGCTGGCTGTGGCCGGGATGCCAACATCGAAGCCGGCGCAATCCAGCACAGAACCGTCGTCGGCACCGGCAAAACGCACGGCCAGTACGTCGCTACCGTTGACCGCGCCGGGCAATGCCTGCTCGATACCCTGCGTGCCTGCCCTGAGCGAACGGACATCGAGGCCGCTTATCGCCGCCTCGGACCCGTCATTGCCTTGTTCAAGCACGGCTGATCGGGCGAGATCCGACGAAGCGCTCTGACGCACTGCGCGAGTGATGCTTTCTATCGCATACCGACCCGCCTCCGATACCTCGACATGACTCTCCTGCAGGTCGTAAGCGCGACGCGCGGCCAGAAATACGGTGCCGGCGATACCGACAACGAGCAAGCCAAGCACCAGTCCGATCATCACTTCGATGAGGCTGACGCCGCGCTGTGAGCCGGACCGCGTGTGGCTATTCAACATGCATTACCAGCTGCGGGACGCTGCTATCAGCAAGCCCGCGCCTATCCTGCCAGCCCAGCTTGATCCAGAGTGACGCATTTGACGCCGATCCGGCATCGCACTCCCAGCGCAATGCATTGGCACCAAGCTGCCATGGCGTCGTATCGCGACAGATGCGTACCCGCCCTGCCGGCAAACGGGCCTTGATGCGGGCACTCCACTCGTCGCGCAACGATGCGGCCAGTTGCGTCGCCGTGCATGTGCCGGCAAGGCCATAGCAAGGGGTCGCCGGCCCTCCTGACTGCGGAGATGAGGTCGCGGCATCGTAGTCAAATTGCGCCAGTGCCATGATGTTGCTGCGGCCACGCAGCTGGTCGGCCATGTCGCTAGCCAGTTGCAGGGCGACCGATTCGGCGTCAACTTGCTGCGCGACACGCACGGAAGAAAGCAGCAACGCCAGCACACCAAGCACGCCAAGTGCGAGGACCAGCAGCGCTATTAGTACTTCCAACAAGGTAAATCCACCAGTGCAAGATGGGCGCATGTGACCGGATGAAGAGTTTGTAGAGCGAGCAAGCTTACTGAAAACGACCGCCTGTGAATTGGACTCCAGACGAGGTTTGAGGCAACTCAATCAACGCCGATCCGGCCGGGAGAGTGACGTGGCAAATTACAAACGACATCACCCTGCAAACCAGCGTTTCACCACAGCGCCGGTTGGGTACAATGCGGCCATGTCCGAATTCGATTTGATCGCCCGCTATTTCACCCGTCCTGATCGCGGCCATCCTTCCGTGCTGCTGGGTGTCGGCGATGATTGTGCCTTGCTCCAGCCGGTGCGACTGCAGCAAGCCATTTCGATGGACATGCTGGTGGAGGGACGTCACTTTCTACCGGGTGCAGATCCGGTCGCGCTGGGTCACAAATGCCTGGCCGTAAATTTATCGGACCTGGCTGCCATGGGTGCGCGACCGCTCGCCTTCACGCTGGCGCTGGCCTTGCCCGCCATCGATGAGCGCTGGCTGCAGGGTTTTTCGGCGGGACTGTTTGCGCTGGCAGATCAGCATGACTGCGCGTTGATAGGCGGCGATACGACAAAGGGACCACTGACCATCTGCATCACGGTCTTTGGTGAACTCGTGACTGCCGGCGCGCTGCTGCGCAGTGCCGCACAGGCAGGTGACGACATCTGGGTCTCGGGCACGCTCGGGGATGCCCGCCTGGCGCTGGCCTGTCGATTGGGAGAACTCACGCTTGACGAAGACACGCTCGCGCAATGCGTGCCGCGCATGGACCGCCCGACTCCGCGCAATACCCTTGGCATGGCGCTGGTCGGCGTGGCGCATGCGGCCATCGATATTTCGGACGGGCTGGGCGGGGACCTTGGCCATATCCTGACGCGCTCCGGAGTCGGTGCCACCATCGATGTCGATGCACTGCCCGCCGGTCCGGCGCTGGCCAGACAGTCGATCGCGCTACGACGCGCATATTGCGTGGCCGGCGGCGACGACTACGAACTTTGTTTCACGGCACCGCGCGCCAATCGGCAGGCCGTCCTCGATGCCGGGCGCGACACGCACACCAATGTCACCCGGGTCGGCAGCATCGATCCGTTGCCGGGACTGCGACTGACCGACCGTTCCGGCATCGCGCTCGATCTGAGCTATCCCTCATTTGACCACTTCACCACACCATGACTCCTCCCATCAAAAGGCCTACCGGGCAATTCATGCTTGCCCATCCGGCACACCTGATCGCGCAAGGCCTCGGCAGCGGCTTGTCGCCCATCATGCCCGGCACCAGCGGCACCTTGTTCGGCTGGCTGACGTTTCATTTGATGAGCCAGCGCTGGCCGGATTTTTTTACCGCTGCGAACTGGGCAATCGTCATCGTGGCGGGATTTTTGATCGGGACCTGGGCTTGCGAAAAAACCGGACGCGACCTGGGTGTCTCCGACCATGGCAGCATGGTGATCGATGAAATCATTGCGTTCTGGCTCGTGCTGCTGTTGCTGGCACCGGCCGACTTCACTACCCAATGCTGGGCGTTCTTGTGTTTCCGTTTTTTTGACATGGTCAAACCGCCGCCTATCGGCTATTTTGACCGGCACTTGAAGGGTGGTTTCGGCGTGATGTGGGACGATATCGTCGCCGCTTTTTTTACGCTGCTGACATTTGCTTTCTGGCGGATGTAATTCCATCGGCCAACGGCACGGTACCGCACAGCGCACCGTGCCGCGAGGTGCATGTTATTTGTAGACGCCGCTACCCAGGATCACATCCCCCACCTTTTCGACATAACTGGTTTTGGCTTCGACCGCCTTGGTCAGCGGATTGGCCCACTTGTAATCCACCCAGCCACTTCCGGTCTTGCTATTGGCCACTTCGATGAAATTCTTGACGATCGCCTTGCCGTCCGCGTCGCGCAAATCGAGCAGATTTTTGCCTATCAGTTTAGGGTTGGCACCATGGGCCAGATTGGTACCATCACCGGCGGCACTGTACGCAAAAATATACAAATCACGATCCACAAACGGGCCATCGGTCTTGCTGAACTCGGCGAACGCTTTCTCTTTTCCATTTTCTTTCAGATAAGCCGCGGCCTTCTTCACCAACGCAACGGCTTCGTCGCGCGAACCTTTTTCAGCCGCCATGGCAGCACTCGTCATCAACAAAGCAAACAGGCTCAAAACAAAACTTTTCAGCAGATATTTCATGGGTATGTCCTCAGGTTGTTTTTCGATTTAGTCGCTTGGCGCAGGTCGTGCACCAGTTGCCGCGTGCCGCTCCTGAAATGACGGGTAGTCGTATCAAGCCTGCAGCACCGTGCCTGGAGCCGGTGCTTGAACACCGGCTCACGAACGAAATATTAGTGGATACAATTGCATCCCATAGTGAGGAATCACAAACAAATCGTCTTGTTTAATCCGAAAAAATATGCTCTCTTATTAAAAAAATCGACTCTTAAATATGCGATAAATAGGCGTTACCAAAAATACTTTACCAATAAATTACAATTGAAATTCGATCAAAAATTCTTAACAAGTAGCTCCACTATTGGAAACCGTGATGACCAAAGAAATATCGAAATTAAAAACAGATGAAACTCCGTCCTCGCTTCCCGTGCCAGCGCGCCAGACAAAAATACCTATCGTGTCGTCATCGCACCTTGCCTCAGGGCGCAGCGCGGAACTGAGCGAGTTCGAGTTCGGGCTGATCATCGCCAGCAACGCCTTCAATCGCTGGGCGGTGCGCTGCATTTCTGCCGTCGGCATGAAAGACATGACAATTACGGACGTTCTGGTGTTACACCACATCAATCATCGCGCACGTGAAAAAAAACTCGCCGACATTGCTTTCATCCTCAATATTGAAGACACGCATGTGGTGAACTATTCATTGAAAAAGCTGCAGGCACTCGGCCTCGTGCAAACCGAGAAGCGCGGAAAAGAAGTGCTGTATTCGACCAACGAGGCTGGTCAGGATGTCTGCCGGCGCTACTTTGAAATCCGCGAGCAGGTGCTGGTATCCGGACTCAGCGGCGACGGCACCGAGAGTTTTGAGTTGAGCGAACTGGCGCGCTTCCTGCGCATCCTGTCGGGCTTGTACGAACAGGCGGCGCGATCGGCCACGTCGCTCTGACCTCAGTATCCGAAGGCTCGCGCTGATCGATAGAACACGAAGCTGATGACCCAAGCCAGCGTCAGCGGCCAGACCAGCGCAAGCAGCGTGAACGACCGGCTGCGTGACTCGGTGCGTATCGTCGCTATCGTCGACAGGCACGGCGTGTAGATCAACGTGAAGAGCATGAAGCTGTAGGCCTGCACCCAGTCGATCTGATGGGCCATCGTCGTCATCAGCGCGCCGCCGTCCATGCCGTAAATGACAGCGAGCGAACCGATCACGATTTCTTTGGCGACGAAGCCGAAAATCAATGCAATCGCGAGTTGCATGTTGATGCCGATCGGATCGAGGATCGGTGCCAGGCTGGTGCCGAGCCAGCCCGCAATCGTGCCGCTGCTGGCCGGAGCCACATTGGTCGGAAAATTCGTCAGCACATAGACCAGCACCACCCCGATGATGATGAACTTGGTGGCGCGATGCATGAAGTGGTGCACTTCCTGCCAGCCGCGCAAGGCCATCTGACGCCAGGTGGGAAAGCGGTATGGCGGCATTTCGAGGATGAACGGCTCACTGTTGGCAAACTTGGATTTGAACAGCAAGGCGCTCAGTAGCGTCGTGGCAAAACTCATCATGTACAGACTGAACAGCACCAGCGGTGCCTGCGTGGGAGTGAACAGCGCAGCGATGAAAAAAACGAATACCTGCAATCGCGCCGAGCACAGCGAGAACGGTATGACCAGCATCGTCAGCAGGCGCAAGGGCCGGGAACGCATGACCCGCGTCCCCATCAGGGCCGGGACGTTACAGCCGAAACCCATCAACACCATCACGAAGCTGCGACCATCCAGTCCCATTTTTGCCATCAGCGCGTCCATCAGGAACGCCGCGCGCGACAAGTAGCCGCTATCCTCCACCAATGCCATGAACAGAAAAAACAGCACGATCAGCGGAACGAAACTGGCGACCGTACCAACCCCGTTATAAATTCCATCAAGCAATAGACCGGTGACGGGGGCTGGCAAGGCCGATAGCACGGGTTCCAGCGCGCTCGTCCGTATCAGCTGGAACAACCACGCAAGGCCATCCTGGATAGGCTTGCCCAGAATGAAAATCCCCTGGAACAACAAGAACATGATGAAGAAAAAAATCGGCAATCCGGCAACGGGATGCAACAGCACGCGGTCCATCCGCTGGGTCAGTTGATCCGATGCATGAGCAGGTATCTCCACCGCGGTGCTCATGACCTGCGCCATCGCCTCCTCGAGAGCAGGCTCGGCTAATGGCGGGCTGGCAAGATTGACGGTGACCGGCGGTCGATTGCCGTTCAACTCTTTTTGAATGAGCTGATAGCCGTTCTGATACCCGTTGCCATACTTGGCCGAAATCAACGCGACGGGGCAATCAAGCAGACTCGACAGCTGCCCGGTGTCGATCGTGATGCCGAGTTTTTTGGCTTCGTCAGACATGTTCAGCAGCACCACCATCGGTACACCGAGGTGTTTCAGTTGCAGTACGAGGCTGAGTTGCCGTTCGATTTGCGCGGTATTGATCACCACCAGCGCCAGGTCGACCGGATTGAGTGACAAGAAGCGGCGCACTACTTCCTCATCTTCGGAAAATCCCTGGAGATCATAAATACCTGGCAAGTCGATCGCTTCGACCATGCTGGCGCCGATCAGGACTTTTGCACCCAGCAAATCGACCGTGACACCGGGCCAGTTACCAACCCGTGCCGACGCACCGGTCAGGCGATTGAAGAAGGTGGATTTGCCGGCATTGGGCATCCCCAGCAAGGCAATGCGCTTCATGCGCCGGCCGTGTCGTCGACCGGTACGACCTGCACGCGCGCCGCTTCGCTTTTTCTGAGCATGATGTCGGTGGTCCCGACGCGGATATGCAGCGGTCCTGAAAACGCCGCAGAACGCAGCAACTGAACCTGCTTGCCAATACGCAAACCCATGGCAGTCAGGCGCAGGTAGAGCTCGTTTTGGGCATCCAGTCCGGAGATGATCGCGAACTGGCCGGCATGCAGGGAAGAGAGAAGCGTTGAAAAGGGAACGGAGGGGCGCATGGTGCATCAGTCAGATGAGAATGATTCCGATTATGGCACCAGATGCATTTTCGCGCTAGCCGCTGTTCCCTGCCGCAACTTTGCCAATCCGGCGGCACGACGGCATCCGGATGTTGTCAGCATTGCTATCGGTTGATGGAACCGGCTTGTCATTACTGCCACCAAACTTGGACCGCACGAGAAATATCGCCAACTCTTCATTTCAGATTCGAGCGACAAACTACTCATCAGGAGTTTCAAATGCCACCGGGAAATGTGACAGCCAATACCCCAGTAATTCCTGTCGTAGATGGTGATCCCAACTCCCGTGCAACTGTACCGGAGATTGTGCGACACGCTCCGGCAATGGGTGGAAAGCTAAACCCCGCAGTCCGCCAACGTGGCAAGGGCACAGCAGAAGCTCTGCGAAATGAACTCACCAAAGCAAATGGTCGCACCCGTGCTGAAGCGCCGCGCGCACCAGCTGGCAAGGATTCTTCCGGTCAAGGTAGCTCGGGCGGAAC
>AEPR01000118.1 GCA_000195205.2 Oxalobacteraceae bacterium IMCC9480
CCCCGATATAAAAAATACCGCCGTGCAGTCCCCAGATTAATTCGTTGACACGCTCGTTACCGTCACTGTCTTCAGGCAAGTGCAGATGCTGGTGGGTCGCACGCAAAATACGTGGAAATAATTTTTCTTTCAGCAGCACCATGTATTGATCTGGAATCGTGCTGTCGGTGAGCCCAGAAAAAATAAAAATACGTATCCATTCAGGGGTCAGGATGGTCGCCGCATAGTCTTGGTAGAACTGCGTCAATTTTTCTTCCAGCGCCAAGGTAGTGTCATCGAGCAGCACTTCCCACTGCGTTTTCCAGCGCCCCAGATACACCTCCTGATAGACCCGCTCGATCAATGCTTGCTTTGTCGGAAAATAGTGATAAAGCAGTGGATGCGTGATACCGATTTCCTTGGCCAGATCACGGGTTTGGCCGTCGAGGCCACGCTCGGGAAAAAAATTTTATCGCCCCCGTCAGTATTTGTTTTTCCCTCTCTGCCGTACCAAGGCGTTGCCGAATTTTCGCAGGTCGTACCGCGCCTTCTGGAACCACTTTTTTTGCTATTTTTTTTGTTATTGACGGCATGAGAAATGTTCGTGGCACGTTAAAAGTGGTGGTGGATTGGGCGTGCATGGGGGCGATAAACATGCATCTTGTGGATCCATGTTACCCCGACGCGTCTTTTTATTCACAGAAACATAAACCGTTTGACTATATTTACCATTCGGTAAATACTAGAAACGGAGTATGTAATACACATCAAGATTCCAACATAATAATAATGAAAATTTTGTAAAAAAAGGAAGAGACAATGGAATTACACGGAGAGCAAATTATCCGGGCAACTCGCAAACATGTTTGGGAAGCACTCAACAGTCCTGTGATCCTGTCGCGCTGTATTCCCGGCTGCGAAGAAATTACTAAAGTGTCCGACAGCGAGACGCACACTCGTGTTGCGCTCAAAATCGGTCCGGTACGAGCGCGTTTTTCAGGCAAGATTTTCATGACGGATGTTGTTGCGAACTCTTCGTGCACACTCACTTTCGAAGGTGCCGGTGGTGCTGCGGGCTTCGCCAAAGGCCGCTCCGCAGTGAGCTTGAGTGACGAGGCACAGGGCACCAGACTAAGCTATTCCGTCGAGGCCTCAGTTGGCGGCAAACTAGGCCAAATCGGCGGTCGCTTGATCGATGCATCGGCAAAAAAAATGGCGGATGAATTTTTTGCCGCTTTTGACAGCGCACTCACTGGCGGCACGATCCCTGAAGCGACTGCCCTTTCCGTGCCGGTGGCAGGTCAGAGCGCGACAGCGTATCCAACCGTGACGGTAGCCAAAGGACCTGTTGGCGATTCGCCGCCCTTTTCCGGTGGCGGCTTCAGTCAGGAACTGTACCGCGTATTCTGGTTTGGTCTCGGAGCCGCTTTCACGTTATTGCTGACACGCTGGCTACCTTAGGTTCGCGGGTTCAACTTTTTTGAAGGCGTAACGCAACCATGGATAGTTTGTGAAATCTCCCTCTTTTGATTACATCAAGCCAGCTTCGCTTAACGACGTCTTTGCACTCCTGGCGCAGCACGGCGACGGTGGCAGAATTATTGCTGGTGGACAAACCCTGCTTGCCACCTTGAATATGCGTCTGTCAGAACCGCAAATACTGATCGATATTAATGGCGTGCCCGGGCTGAGCGGAATTTCGCTGCAGGAAAACTGCGTGCGGATCGGTGCGATGACACGCCACAGCGAGATTGAGGAATCGTCGCTGATTGCCCAGCACATGCCGTTGCTGGCGATGACTGCGCCGCATATTGCGCATAAGGCGATCCGTAACAAGGGTACGCTCGGAGGATCCATCGCCTTTGCCGATCCTGCGGCTGAATGGCCGTGTTGCGTGGTTGCGCTTGATGCCCTTATCGTCATGGCAAGCAAGCGCGGCTTGCGGCGGGTCAAGGCAATCGATTTTTTTCTTGAGCTTTATACGACGGCGATGGATGCAGACGAAATTATCGTCGCCTGCGAATTTCCGTTGATGACGGCGACAACCCGCTGCGCATTTGATGAACTGGCCCGACGTCAGGGCGACTATGCCATTGTCGGGCTTGCGGCTGTTGTCCGAGTTGAACAGCAGACGCTGAATGACTTGCGCCTTGTGTTTCTGGGCATGGGTAACATTCCCGTCCGCGCATATGCGGCCGAGGCGGCACTGGAAGGCAAGGTCCTCACGGCGCAGACGTTGGCAGCGGCAAAGATGGCACTGGCGGGCGAACTTCACCCTGTTGCCGACCTGTATAACTCCGGCCCCATGAAGCGCCATCTAGGCGCCGTCATGCTCGGCCGCCTGCTGGAAAAACTGATTACAGGCGCGCATTAGTCGCTATCTGGCAATGTTTATACAACTTTGTGAAAGCTTTCATGGCTGAACCAATCAAGGTCACGATCTTCGTCAACGGCGTTGGCCATACCAAACGTATTGAACCGCGCACCCACCTAATCGATTTTCTGCGTGATGAACTTGGCATCAAGAGTGCGCGCGTCGCCTGCGAGCACGGTGTCTGCGGCGCCTGCACGGTACGCCTCGACGGTGACATCGTGCGCGGCTGCCTGGTGCTGGCGGTACAGGCTGATGGACAAGAGGTGGAAACCATCGATGGTGCCAGCGACCGTGGTGACCTGGCTGAACTGCAAGCCGCTTTTCATGCACACAATGCGCTGCAATGCGGGTTTTGTACTTCAGGCATGTTGCTGACAGCGTCTTCTTTGCTCGCAGAAAAACCGCAAGCAAGCCGGGAGCAAGTACGCGAATACATGTCCGGCAATTATTGTCGCTGCACCGGCTACCAGGCGATCGTGGACGCTGTCTGCGAGGTGCTGGAAAAGCGGCGCGTCGATACCGTCGCATGAAACGCGACGTCGATCTGAAATCAGGAGAAAGCATGTCCATCATTTCACACGGGGCTGGTCAAGAACGCACTGATTCGCCAGCACCGGGCGGTTATATTGGTGCCGCTGTGGCACGCCCGAATGCGCTACGTCACCTTGAGGGACGCGGCACTTATGTCGATGACGTCGTGCTGGCCAGAATGGCGCACGTAGTCTACTTGCGTAGCCCGATTGCGCATGCGCGTATCGGTAAAATCGACGCTGAGATTGCTCGTGGCATGCCCGGTGTTATCGACATCATTGATGGTCAACGCATTGCGGCCATCTGCAGTCCTTGGGTTGGCACGCTGGCCCATCTGGAAGGCATGAAATCGGCACCGCAATTTCCGCTGGCAATGGACAAGGTCTGCTGGCAAGGTGAGCCGGTGCTGGCCATTGTGGCTGAGTCGCGCCAGCAGGCTGAAGACGCCTTGCAAACCATCGTCGTCGACTGGCAAGAGCTGCCTGTCGTTGCCAACATGGAAACGTCCCTCGATCCAACAACGACGGTAATCCATCCCGAGTTAGGCGATAACCTTTGTTTTAGCAAAACCATCGACACCGGCAGCGTGGATGAAGTGTTCGCCAACGCCGACTTGGTGGTAGAGGAAACCTACCGCTTTGGCCGCCATACCGGCGTCACGATGGAAACGCGCTCGGTGCTGGCCGACTACCAGACGGCGGAGAAAAAACTGACGGTCTATCAGTCACATCAAGCGCCGCACATGATGCAGGATCTGTACGCTCGCCATTTTGCATTGCCGGAACACACCGTGCGCGTGATCTGCAAGGATGTCGGCGGCTCGTTCGGCATCAAGGTGCACTCGTATCCGGATGACTTTGCTACGGTGGCGCTGTCGATACTACTCAAGCGGCCAGTCAAATTTGTTGCTGACCGGCTCGAGTCGTTTGTCAGTGATATTCATGCCCGGGAGCATCTTGTGCATGCGCGCCTGGCTGTCTCGACTTCAGGTGAAATACTTGCCTTCGACATTGATGACCTTACCGGGGTCGGCCCGTATTCCGTCTATCCGCGCACTAGCGCGATCGAAGGTAATCAGGTACTCAACATCATCGGCGGACCTTACAAACACAAGAATTACCGCGCCCAGCTTAAGGTGGTACTCCAGAACAAAGCGCCGACCAGCCAGTATCGTGGCGTGGGCCATCCGGTTGCCTGCGCCGTGACGGAAGGTATCGTCGAGTTGGCAGCGCGAAAGCTGGGGATCGATGCTTTGCAGATGCGCAAGTTGAATGTGATGCCTGACGATGCCTATCCTTGCAGTGGCGCTTCGGGTATCAAGCTGGAAAAACTCTCGCATCAGCAATGTCTGGACAAACTAGAGTTGCTGATGGATTACCCCGCCTTGCGCCTCGAGCAGGCGCAATTGCGTGAAAAAGGCATTTATCGGGGTATCGGCTTGGCTGTATTGGTCGAGCTGACCAATCCAGGTGCCGCTTTTTACGGGATTGGCGGTGCGCGTATTTCGGCGCAGGACGGCGCAACCGTCCGCCTCGATGCCAGTGGCGGCATTACTTGTCTAGTAAGTGTAGGCGAGCAAGGCCAGGGCTCTGAAACCATTTTTGCCCAAATTACTGCCGATGCTGTCGGCGTGCCGATGGCACACGTCTATGTCATTAGCGGCGATACGGCAGTGACGCCTTATGGTGGAGGCACCTGGGCCTCGCGTGGTGCCGGGATCGGTGGTGAAGCGGTATTGCAGGCAGGACGCGCCTTGCGTGAAAATCTGCGCCAGTTTGCAGCAGTGGTGCTGCACAAAGAAGCCACGAACCTCGACATTCGTGATGGCCAGGTCTGCGACACCAACACCGGCGATGTTCTGGTCAGTCTGGCTGAGCTGGGAAGAATTGCTTATTTCCGTCCGGATACGTTGGCCGCCGGCGCGCTCCCTGAATTAGTCGTGACCCGTCATTATGCGCAGCGCGATTTTCCGTTTGTATTTACCAACGGTGTGCAGGCGTCCTATGTTGAGGTCGATGTGGAAACGGGATTCGTCAAGCTGCTCAAGCACTGGGCTGTAGAGGATTGTGGCCGCATCATCAATCCAATGCTGGTAGATGAACAGATGCGCGGTGCCATCGTGCAAGGCATCGGCGGAGCGATGTTTGAAGAGTGCTTGTACGACGATCATTGCCTGTTGCGCAATGGCAGCATGGGCGACTACTTGGTGCCGATGGCTGCCGAGATGCCTGACATAGTGATTGGTCATATCGAGACGCCAACCAAAACCTCAGCGCTTGGCGCCAAAGGTGCGGGTGAAGCCGGCACCGCCGGTGCGCCAGCGGCGGTAATGAATGCTATCAATGATGCATTGTCACCGCTCAATGCCCGAGTCACATCGCAGCCGATTACGCCAGAAAAGATTCTGCATGCGATCGGTGTCATCTGACCAGATTGATGTCGTAGGGCGCTGCAAGTGTCGGCATGCATTCGTTGCATCGTGAGTCTGCAAGAATGTTCTCGCTGATAAATATCTAATCAGCGAGAACAGCCGACCTTATTTTGCGGCGACGTGGGTACCGACACACACCATCGTGTCACCAGCGCCCTGCTCGCAATAAGAGCGTTTTGACTCGATCGTTTTGGTTTCGACGTTATTGAACTTGTAGGGCCCGTACCAGCCTTTCTTCTTGGCTTTGACGAGGTCAATCATGCCGTGAATAAACTCAGTGCCATCAACGTCCTTGATGAGCAACAAGTTTTTGCCGACCATTTTGGCATTAGCACCCTGCGCTAAACACTGGCCATCGAAATCGTAGACAAAGACATATAGATCGCGATCCTTGAAGGCGCCATCGGGATGCTCGGTAAATGCCTGGTAGGCTTTCTTCGGGCCGTCACTCTTAATCAAGGCAACGGCCTTACTGACCATCTCTTGGGCTTGGGTGTCAGTGCCACGATCGGCCGCGGCAAAAACGGTACTAGCAAACATCAATGGAATGGCGACGACGGCACTAGCAAAGGGAATTTTCATAAAGGTCTCTCAGTCAGGGGTTGGTGCATTGGTCAGGCGTAATGGATTGTAGATGGCTGTGAAGAGAGGGTTGAACGTTGTTGGCCACATTTAACCAACAACGCGACAAAACCCTTAAAATTCTTCCCAACCATCGCTGGCGTCAGTCTTTTTTAGGATTGCTGGCCGAGCCACGCGGGGCGGCAACCGCGACGATGCGGTGAGTCTTTTGCTCGCCATGACTTCGGCAGCAACGGCCTTTTGAAGTGGCCGTCGCAGCGGCGGATTTGGTGCTGCCACCGGCACGGCCCAAACGCTGCCCTCTTCCAGTTTGAATACCGAGACGGCCTGCGACAGCGATGAGGCTTGTCCTTGCATGCTCTCAGCAGCTGCTGCGGCCTGTTCGACCAATGCGGCATTTTGCTGCGTCATTTCATCCATCTGGGTGACGGCCTGATTGACTTCCGCGATACCAGCACTCTGCTCCTGGCTGGCGGCAGTGATCTCGCTAATGATGTGAGCGACATGTTTGACCGAGCTGACGATCTCATGCATCGTTTTTCCGGCTTCGTCGACCAACTTGCTGCCAGCATCGACTTTATCAACCGAGTCACCAATCAGGGACTTGATCTCCTTGGCAGCACCGGCCGAGCGTTGTGCCAGATTACGCACTTCGGCGGCAACTACCGCAAAACCACGTCCCTGTTCACCGGCACGGGCAGCTTCAACTGCCGCGTTAAGAGCCAATATATTGGTTTGGAACGCTATGCCATCAATGACGCCGATGATGTCGACGATCTTGCGC
>AEPR01000117.1 GCA_000195205.2 Oxalobacteraceae bacterium IMCC9480
CAAACTGGTAGGCATTTGTGACAGCGGCGGTGCCGGCAAGATGGTCGTCGCCGGCGGCAATGTCTCGGTCGATGGCCGGCAGGAATTGCGCAAGACCTGCAAGATCCGCGCAGGCCAGGTGGTCAGTCTCAGCGGTGTGCGCATCCACGTGAAGCCCGGCCAGGCGTAATGAACGATCTGTTTGCACAGGCCGATCGCGGCCTTGAGCAACTGCCCTTACCGGATGCGGATGTGCGCTTCCAGCGCGATCTGTATCCGGCCGCGCACTGCAACGCGCTGTTGCGCGAACTGATCGATACCACCGACTGGCGCCATGAACAGATCACGCTGTTCGGCCGGCAGCACTGGCAACCGCGACTGGTCGCCGTGCACGGTGATGCCGGACTGGCCTACACGTATTCCGGCCTGACCTTGCCGATGCAGCCATGGACACCGCTCCTGGCGCAGCTCAAACAAGACATCGAACAGCTCGCCGGCGTGCGTTTCAATAGCGTGCTGCTGAACTGGTATCGCGATGCGCAGGACAGCATGGGCTGGCATAGCGATGATGAAGCCAGCCTCGGTCCGGCACCGGTGATTGCATCGTTCAGCCTCGGTGCAACGCGGGTCTTCAAGCTCAAACACAAGACCCGGCCGGAACTGAAGACCACGCAGCTGGCACTGACCGATGGCAGTCTGTTGCTGATGGCGGGGGCGACGCAACGCTGCTGGAAACACGCTGTCGACAAATCACGTACGGCGTGCAGCGCCCGCGTCAACCTGACATTCCGGCGGATCATGCCGGCGTCGTGAGCCGTACCATCACACAATCACCCGGAAGGATATCGTCATGAAATGGGATGGCAATCGCGAGAGCGACAATGTAGAAGACCGCCGTGGCGACAGCGGCGGCGGCGGTGGCGGCTTTGGCGGACGCTCGGTCGGCATCGGCACCATTGCCATCGCGCTGGTGGCCTCCTACTTTTTTGGCATCAATCCGGCCACCGTCATCAACCTGCTCAGCGGTGGTGGCGGCATCACGCCCAGCCAACAGGCGCCGGCCAAAGCACCACCTGCCAACGACGAAGCCGCGCGTTTCGTGCGAGTCGTGCTGGCCGATACCGAAGACGTCTGGACGGCGCAGTTCCGCGCTCAGGGCGGCAACTATGTAAAACCCACACTGCGCCTCTTCAGTGGCAGGACAGAGACCGGCTGCGGCCTAGGAGAAAGTGCTACCGGTCCGTTCTATTGTCCTGCCGACCAGAAGGTCTACATCGACCTGAGCTTCTACAAGCTGATGCGCGACCGCTTCAAGGTCGAAGGCGAATTCGCCCAGGCCTATGTCATCGCCCATGAGGTCGGCCATCATGTCCAGAACCTGATGGGGATTTCAGGCAAAGTCGATGCGGCCCGCCGCAAGGCGACCCAGACCCGCGCCAATGCGCTGTCGGTTCGCATGGAATTGCAGGCCGATTGCTTCGCCGGCGTCTGGGCCTTCCATGCCAACGAGGCACGCGGCATTCTCGAACGCGGTGATGTCGAGATCGCGCTCAATGCCGCCACCGCCATCGGCGACGATGCGCTGCAACGCCAGGCGCAGGGACAAGTCGTTCCCGACTCGTTCACCCACGGCACCTCGGCCCAGCGGGTGCGCTGGTTCAAGCGCGGCATCGCCACCGGCATCGTGAGCGATTGCGATACCTTCAAGGCGCGCCAGCTGTAAATCATCTCTTTGCATTCCCCGGCGGAACAGGCCCCGGTTGACACCGATCAACCCCCTGCTCCACCGGCAAAAAAATTGCTGCACCGACCGAACCAACCCGACGACCTCGCCACCTAAAGCTGCAACCAGCATTTACGGTTTGAATCCAACCATTCCACATGCGCTGATTGCGGTTTATCAAAATAAGTTCTGCCTAATTTACTTATAAATAAGCAATCGTTCGAACCAGCAGTAACGCTAGTTCGCCGGCAATGCAATCACAAGTCGCGCGTCTCCTTCTTCGAGGCGGCAGCGATCATCCTTTATTTTTTTCGATGGGAATGTCATGTCAATCAAGGTCGGTGAAGAGATCGATTCTTCCACCAGCAAGGCGCGTGTCGTGGTCTCGGCACGCGAAGGAATCATAGAAATCGAAGGCAGCGAACTGTTCGTCGCTGACCAGTTGAACCGGTTAAAAACCGTGATTTGCCAGGTCGTCGCCGCTGGCGCGAAATGGCGCAATGGCCTCGATGCCGCCGGGACGACCAGTCCGGCCAACACCACGCTGGCCCCGCAGGCGCTGGAGAAATTCGCCAACCTGTACACGCAGGCCGATGGCAAATTGCAGCTACTGAAAAATCTTCCAGGTAACAACATGGCCAACAAGACCGTCAATGCAGCACTGCTGGTGGCCCATGCCCATGCGCTGATGGGTGCCGAACATACGACGCTCGATACCATACGCGCCGTCTGCAAGGAGCAGGCGTGCCATGACTCGAACAATTTCTCGGCAACACTGAAACGTGAAAAAACATTATTCGTCCATAGCGGCAGCCTGCACATCACGCTCAGTCCGGCCGGCAGGGAGCGCGCCGCCTCGCTGGCAAACCAGCTTAATGGTGCTAGCTAAACAGACCGAATGACACATTGTGGTTTCAGGAATGTCTCCTAGAATGGCTCATCGAAGCCCTCTTTTTGGAGTCATTGATGAAGCCCGAAGCTGCCCGGAAATCTGCACCTGAGCTCGAAGAATTAAACGAAAAATTGCGCCGCAACGTGATGCGTGCACTGGAACCCTACGGCACGCAAGCGCTGCCCGCACTGGCGCACATGTCGGATGCGGAACGCACCCGCTGGCTGTTCTGGAACCTGCATGAAAACCTCGATACCGTGCGCGCTTACGAACCATCACTGGTAGGGCAGATTATCCGCACCCAGTTGACGGTCAGCGATGGCTTGTCCATGTGGAGCGAAAAATACGGCCTTGAAAAACGCGCCGAATTCAGCTGCAAATGGCAACTGCTGCTCAAGCCATCCGCCTATGAAAGCGAACAGGCGTACCCGCTCAACGATGGCTGGATCGACCTGTCGATCGGCGACGGACCACCGCCCCACCCGGCGTTGCAGGCCGGCCAGAAAGGCTATCTCGATTCGGATAGCGCCTTGTATCCGAACCAGTTGTTCCTGTACGGATGGATCAGCGAAGCGGTCTGGCAGGAAATCAAACCGCAGTTGTACAAGGCCAGTGCGAACTGCCACACCGACATTTACCTGCGCGATAATTTTTTATTTCCGGTCAAGCCCGGCATTGATTTCCTGACCGGTCCGGCCGGTGCGCTGGGCATTACCAACCTGGAATTTCGTACCTCGACCCAGCCACGCCTGACCTCCTGGGTCAGGTCTTGATGCGACTGTCGAGCCAGGCATCGACCGACGCCTTACCGGGGCCATACGCGATCAGCACCAGCAACAGCGCACCCCAGTAAGCGTGGTCGTTCACCGCGGCAGGACATTCGAACATGAAGAGTTGCGGATAAGACAGAACGGCCATCAGGTTCACCACAAACAAGCCGATCGCCGCCGGCCTCGAAAACAACCCGAACAAGAGGAGCGCCGGAAAAACCAGCTCGCCGCCGGCACCCATCACGGCGGCCAGTTCGGGCGGCAGCACAGGCACGTGGTATTCGTCCCGGAACAGCGCTAGCGTGGCATCCCAGTCACCGATTTTCACGAGGCCGGATTTGAAGAACTGCCAGCCGACATACAGGCGGATAGCCAGTGCGATCAGGGAGCCGCCAAGCGTGACAAGGACCTGATCAAAACTGGCGATACGGCGATGCAGACGAAAGAAACTTTCCATGATTCATGACTCCATTGAAAGGGGATTAGGGATCGATGGCCACCAGCACCGCCTGTTGCAGCCACAACTGCAAGTGCGCGCCCAAGTCAAAACCAGCGTCAATCTCCAGCGCCGCATCCACCGCTGCACCCAGCGTGGTGCCTTGCTGCAACAGGCTCAATGCAGCGTGAGCGGCCGGACTGAGCGGCAGCAACACCGCGCGCCAGTGCGGCCGCGCGACCAGCATCCAACAAGGCACGTCGAGCGCCTCCGGAAACGGCGTTGCACTGTCGGGTTGATGGGCCTGCCACAGCTCGGCAATCGCCCAGCGCGACGCCAGCAAGCGGCAGGCCGGATGCAGGCGACAACGGGCCTGGTCGAACTGATCGGGTGTCCAGGTCGCCAGCAATGCCGGATCGAAGGGAGCTACCGTTGGGGCGTAATGGGCGCGATGCACCGCCCACTCGCTGCGTGCCATATCGGGAAAATACGGGTAGTCGGCGACGTGCTCGAAAGCCGCGAGAAAATCGGCAAAGCCTTCGCCGTACTGATTCAGGTCGCCGCTGGTGGATGGGTGCTGCTTGCCGTAGGCACGCGCGAGCGCGGCAAAAAATTCTTCACCGACGAGCGCCTGCAAGACCGGATACGCCGCAGCGAGCGCCTTGTCCCAGGTCGCCGTGAGATTGCCACGGTACAGCGCAAGACGCTGGCGCACCAGCTGCGCATCGCCATCGAACAGGGAAATGGCGTCGGCCTCGACCGCATGGTCCAGCAATGCAGCTGCCATCCGGCCCTGGCTGACGACGAGCGACGGATGCTGGCGTGGCACGCACATCTCGGCAACGATATCCCGCGCGCGTTGCGCTTCATCCAGCAGCACGGCAATGTCCGGAATGTCGGTATCCCATTCGATCAGCGTCGCGATCGGACCGAAGCGCTGCAGTGCCGCGCGATACAGCGCCCAGACCGGTGCCGCAACGCGATCACCGTGGTGATCGATCACGGCATCCGGCGTCACCAGATGTCCGGCCAGATGCAATTCGCCGATGCTGCTGGCTGGTACCGTGACCGACAGCGTGCCCAGCGCCGCCATCGCATCTTCGCCGTGATTGCACTGATTGACGTAGAGATTATTGAGGTCCAACAGAATGCCGCAACCGGTGCGACTGACCAGTGCGGCGAGGAATTCGGTCTCGCTCATCGTATCGGCGCGAAAGCGCAAATACGTCGAGACGTTTTCAATGAGCAGGCGGCGACCGAGCGCTTGCTGGATCCGGTCGACCCGCTCCGACACCAGCTGCAACGCGGCAGGCGTCAGCGGCATCGGCAGCAAGTCATTGAGATGCCGGTCATCGACCGCACCCCAGCACAGATGCTCGGACACCAGCACCGGATCGACGCGGCGCACGGTATCGCAGACACGCTGCAAATGCTGCTCCGAAAAACCCGCCGCCGATCCGATGCCGAGGCCGACGCCATGCAAACTGATCGGATAATCCTGCCGCAGCTGGTCGAGCACATGGGCATCCCAGCTGCCGGCATCGAGATAATTTTCGGTGTGGACTTCCAGCCAGTCGACCTTGGGACGCTGCGCTAAAAAGTCGCGGTAGTGCGGTGCCCGCAATCCGATCCCGACACCGGACGCGCCAAACAGGGACTGGCCCGGAGCAGGAAAGGATGACATCGGAACGGGGGGGATTACTTGGGAGCGGCGAGTTTGCCGCCGGCTTTTTCGCAGGTGCCCTTGGCGGTGTATTTCCATTCGGTAGGGTCCATGTCCTTCTTGGCCTGGCCTGCGCAGGAATGGCTACCGCTGGCTGTAGCGCAATCGTTCTGGCCGGCTTTGGCGATACCAAAACATTTTTCCTTATCGGCCGCCGCGCTGGCAGCGTGGGCGGTAGACAGGCCGGCAACACACATGGCGGACAAGGCAGTAGCGAACAGGGCTTGACGAGCATTCATGATTATTTCCTTTAAAAGTGGAAGAGTTCAACGGGGCTTACGGTGAAACTGGAGCGTAGTCGCGGCGCATGATGGATTGCTTACACCTGAAACCCATCATTTTTCAGGCCGTTTCATGCTAGTCGAACCAGGGACCAAAAATCAACACCGGGTAGCCGCAGTACGACGACGCACAACGCACCTTCCACCACAGGTTAACCTGCCTCAAATTATTCTGCCGGCAGAGGCACCGTCCCGTACACTTCGTTGACTTCCCCTTCTGAGAGAGCATGTCGATGCCCAACCTTATTTATATCGCTGATCCGATGTGTTCCTGGTGTTACGGGTTCGGTCCTGAACTGACCGCCCTGCTCGACGGTTTGC
>AEPR01000116.1 GCA_000195205.2 Oxalobacteraceae bacterium IMCC9480
CAAGCGCAACATCACGGCGATGGGCGGTGTGGTCGATATCCGTTCGGCCAAGGGTTTCGGCACCACGATTTCGATCGCGCTGCCGCTGACGCTGGCCATCCTTGATGGCATGTCGATCCGGGTCGGCGACGAGGTCTACATCCTGCCGCTTGGTTACGTGGTCGAATCGTTGCAGCCGCGACTGGCCGACGTCAAAGAGATCAGCGGTCAGGGCCAGGTCATCAAGGTGCGCGGCGAATACCTGCCGCTCATTCCCTTGCATCAGATGTTCGGCATCGCGCCGCGTTACACCCATCCGTCCGAAGGCATCGTCGTCATCCTCGAATCGGAAGGTCGCAAGGCCGGCTTGTTCGTCGATGACCTGGTCGGGCAGCAGCAAGTCGTGGTCAAGAATCTCGAATCGAATTATCGCAAGGTGGCAGGCATTTCAGGAGCCACCATCCTGGGCGACGGCGGCGTATCGCTGATCGTTGATGTCGCCGCCCTGTTACGTTCCAGCCGTCAGACTACCGACGAAACCATCTTTTCTTAAAGGACACCATCATGTCAGAAGCCGCACAAATCAACGCCCAGGTCCTCGGCGCCAAAGCCACTGCCGAGATCGCCGGTAACGAATTCCTCGCCTTCACGCTGGGCAAGGAAGAGTACGGCATCGATATCCTGAAAGTGCAGGAAATCCGCGGCTACGAAGCCGTCACCCGCATCGCCAATGCGCCGGAATTTGTCAAGGGCGTGGTCAACCTGCGCGGCATCATCGTGCCGATCGTCGACATGCGCATCAAGTTCAATCTGGGCGAGCCGACCTATGACCAGTTCACCGTCGTCATCATCCTCAACATCGGTGGCCGCGTCATGGGCATGGTCGTCGATAGCGTCTCGGATGTGATCACGCTGTCGGCCGAGCAGATCAAGCCGGCTCCCGAGATGGGCACCGCGTTCAATACCGACTACCTGATCGGCCTCGGTACGCTCGACGAGCGGATGCTGATCCTGATCGATATCGACAAGCTGATGTCCTCGGCCGAAATGGGCCTGATCGAAAAAATCGCTGCCTGATTAGACCCCTACGAGCGCGGCGCGGCGATCCCGTCGCCGCATCGCTACCTTGAACCGGAGTCGTGAAATGAACTTGCGCAACTTGCGGATTGGAAGCCGGTTAGGGATCGGCTTCGGCAGCATTCTGATGATCCTGGTGCTGGCCCTGGTACTGGGCAGTATTTTTAATGCGAGTAACAAGCGACAACTGGTCGACGGCCTCGCCACGGCCAACCACAAGCTGGAGCTGGCGGGGGCGATGAAGAATGCACTGCTCGAAGGCGGTATCGCGATGCGCGACATCGGCTTGCAGTCAGACTTGACCGCGATGCAAAAAGACAGCCAGGCGGTCAAGGACGGACGCCAGCGCTATGCGCAGGCACGTGACCAGCTGTCGGCACTGGGCCTGACCGACGCCGAGAAAAAACTGGTCGCCGATATCGCCCGCATCGATGCCGAGCTCGATGCGCCACTGAAGACCGTCTTGCGTCAGGCCATGGCATTCAACAGCGAAGAGGCGATCAAGCTCATCAACGGCAGCATCGACCCGATCAACCGCCAGACGCTAATCGAGATCAACAAGCTCGTCGAGCTGCAGCAAAACGCCACGCGCCAGGTCATGGCCGACGCCGTCATCGGCGATACGCGCTTGCTGCAATTGCAGCTATTCAGTGGTGCTGTTGCGCTGGCGCTCGGCGTGCTGCTGGCCTGGATCATCACGCGCAGCATCACCGCGCCCTTGCAGCAGGCAGTCACGATTGCCCGCCGCGTGGCCGATGGCGAGCTTGATTCCGGCGTGGTCAGCGTGACCGGACGGGATGAAGTCACCGATCTGCTGCAGGCGCTGCAAGCAATGAGCAGCAATCTGCTGCGCATCGTCGCGCAGGTCCGCAGCGGCACCGAAACCATCGAAGTCGCCTCGCGTGAAATCGCGTCGGGCAATGCCGACCTGTCTTCGCGCACCGAATCGCAGGCCAGCTCGCTCGAACAGACCGCATCATCGATGGAAGAGCTCACCGAAACCGTACGCCAGAATGCCGACAACGCGCAGCAGGCCAACCAGCTGGTGATGTCGGCATCGACCGTGGCACGGCGCGGCGGCACCGTGGTCGGGCAGGTGGTCAGTACGATGAGCTCGATTAGCGAGAGCTCACGCAAGATTGTCGACATCATCAGCGTCA
>AEPR01000115.1 GCA_000195205.2 Oxalobacteraceae bacterium IMCC9480
GCGGTTACTGCCAGTCGGGCCAGATCATGCAGGCAGCCACGCTGCTCAAGGATTTTCCCGAGGCGACCGATGCCAACATCGACGCCGTCATGAGCGGCAACCTGTGCCGCTGCATGGCCTATGTGCGGATTCGCAAAGCCATCAAGTTGGCCGCGACCGAAATGAAGGGAGCGCCTCATGCTTGATCGACTCATCAAACAACAGCAGCCGGTCGGTTCGCTGACCCGCCGCAGCTTCATGATCGCCGCTGCCGGCACCGGTTTCACGATGGCTTTCCTGAGCCCGTCACTGGCGCTGGCTGCCGGCCAGGCAGCTAGCGCTGACGCACCGGTATTTGATCCGACCATCTGGTTCCGGATCGACCGCGACGGTATCGTCACCGTCAATATCGCCAAGGCCGAAATGGGCCAGCACATCGGTACCGCGCTGGCGCGCATCGTCGCCGACGAGCTCGAAGTGAACTGGTCATCGGTACGCCTGAATTACGTCGACAGCGATCCGAAGTGGGGCATGATGGTCACCGGCGGTAGCTGGTCGGTCTGGCAGAGTTTCGACCCGCTTAGCCGCGCCGGGGCTGCCGGTCGCATCGCGCTGATCGACGAGGCAGCCCGTCTGCTCAATGTCAAGGCTGCCGATTGCCAGGCCCGCGACGGTATCGTTACCGCCGGCAGCAAGTCGATCACGTATGCCGAGATCGTCCGCACCGGCAAGCTCGGCCGCACCTTCACGCCCGAGGCGCTCAAAGCCATCGTCCTGAAAACACCGGACCAGCGCCGCCTGATCGGCCGTGACGTGCAGGCCGTCGACGTGCCCTCGAAGACCAATGGTGCCGCGATTTACGGTATCGATGCGGTCGTCGAAGGCATGGTCTACGCCCGTCCGCGCATCCCGCCGACCCGCTACGGTTCGACCGTGCTGTCGATCGATGACAGCGCTGCCCGCGAGGTCAAGGGCTACCTCAAATCAGTCGCCCTCAAGGATCCGTCCGACACGGTGCCGGGCTGGGTCATGGTGTTTGCCGATTCCTACTCGGCAGCCATGCGCGCGGCCGATCTGGTGGTCATCAAGTGGCAAGCCGGTAAGACTGCCGGCGTGTCGGAAGCCGACATCCTGTCGCATGCCAAAAAGCTGATCGGCGACTCCTCCAAAGGCTCGCTGGTGGTCGCTGACGATGGCGTCGAAGCGGCGTTTTCAAAAGCCAGTTCGCGCATCGAACACGAGTACACCACCAGCACGGTGCTGCATTTCCAGCTCGAACCGGTCAATGCACTGGCGCTCGAAAAAGACGGTATCTGGCACATCCACACCGGCAATCAGTGGCAATCGCTGGCGCTGCCAACATTGGCAAAAGCACTCGCTGTGCCGGAAGCCAACGTGATCATGCACACCTACCTGCTTGGTGGCGGTTTCGGTCGCCGGCTCAATGGTGATTACGCGATTCCTGCTGCGCTGGCTGCTAAGGAAATGGGCCGTCCGGTGAAGATGATCTGCACCCGTCCCGACGATGCGCGTTTCGACTCGCCCCGTTCTCCTTCGCTGCAGCGTCTGCGCATGGCCTTCGATGACAAGGGTGCGGTCACGGCGATGGAACACCATGCCAGTGCCGGTTGGCCGACGCAAGTGCTGGTGCCGGCCTTCATGCCGAAGGGGAAGAACGGCGAGCCGTATGACCCGTTCGCC
This sequence comes from Oxalobacteraceae bacterium IMCC9480, assembly GCA_000195205.2. Taxonomy (GTDB): domain Bacteria; phylum Pseudomonadota; class Gammaproteobacteria; order Burkholderiales; family Burkholderiaceae_D; genus Actimicrobium. The sequence goes on from AEPR01000115.1 coordinate 1,681, forward strand.
ATTTCGGGGGCCGATCACTGGTACACGGTTGGCGCGCATCGCGTGCGGGCGATTTCGAATGACCTCGCCAACAGCACCTTCCGTCCGGGCTGGTTGCGTTCGGTCGGACCGGGCTGGACCAACTGGGCCGTGGAAAGCTTCATCGACGAAGCCGCGCTCAATGCCAAGGTCGATCCGCTGGCGTTCCGTCTGGCGCTGCTTGATGGCCGTGGCAAGAATGCCGGCAGTGCGCCCAACGCCGTCGGCGGTGCCGCACGGATGGCGCATGTATTGCGTCGCGCTGCTGAAAAAGCCGGCTGGGGCAAGCCGATGCCGGCCGGTACCGGACTCGGTATCGCCAGCACGTTCGGCCAGGAACGCGACATGCCGACCTGGACCGCCTGCGTGGCCCGCGTCAAGGTCGACAGCGCTACCGGCGCTATCACTGTGGTCAAGCTGTTCATGGTCATCGACGCCGGCACCATCGTTCATCCGGATGGCGCGCTGGCGCAGGCCGAGGGCGGTGCCTTGTGGGGCATGAGCATGGCGCTGCACGAAGGCACCGAGTTTGTTGATGGCCAGGTGCGTGACACCAATCTGGGTGCCTACACACCGCTGCGCATGGCCGACGTGCCGGAGATGGACATCGAGTTCGTCGCCAGCACTGCTACCGCCACCGGCATGGGCGAACCACCGACCACCGTGGTCGGCCCGGCCATCGCCAACGCGATTCATGCTGCCGTCGGCGTGCGCTTGCGCGACTTGCCGATGCGGTCTGCCGCCTTGCTCAAGGCAATGGGAAAAAAGCCGGTAGCCTGACCTTTCGTGCTGAACTAATCAGCAAGCAGTAAGCCGACAGCCCGGTCCGCGCATCAAGCGCGTACCGGGCTGTTTTGTTTCTCGGCCGCGCTTTTGGGACTGACCTGAGCGATCCCCAGCAACTCCTTCAGATGCGCGATATTGGGCCGGCTGACCGGCACCACGGTCTGTTGATGATCGGCCATCATCAGGCTGACCGATTCGTCTTTCATGACCAGTTCGAGCGCATGCGGCAGGCTCACGATATGGCTGCGATGGGTGCGGAAATAAATCGCCGGATCGAGCCGCGCTTCCAGATCGGTCAGCGATAGATTCGACAGGTACTGGTCGTCGGCGGTGACGATGGTGGTGTAGTGGCCATCGGCCTGTAAGCGCACCACATCCTTCATGTCGATCAGCATCACGCGGTTCTTGCGATACACCGGAATCTTCAGCAAGCGGCGCGGCGGCGGGTCGGCACGCGCACTTGCGGGCGCGCCGGCCGGTGCGGTCGTGATATCGGTCAGGTCATAAAAAATCATGCAGGTGCCGACCACGCCGGCGATCCCCACCATCTTCGAGACCTTCACGACCAGTATCCGGTCCGGAATGTTGATCATCATCGCCACCGGTGCCGGCGACTTCATCGGGCAGGCACCGTCCTGTCCGGTCTGCAGCAGCAGGCGCAATTTGTCGCGGCTTTTTTCGGGATGCATTTGCAGTACGTCGATGCCGAGCAATTTATCGGGATCGGTACCCATCGAATATTGGGCCGCCGGTCCCAGTAACTGGGCCGCGACATCGTTCATCGCCGTGACATGGTTGGTCGGGTCCAGCCAGACCATGCCGGGATTGAATTGCTCGAGTTTGTGGAGGAAGGTTTCCTGGACGGCGGGTTCGAAAGGCTTCATCGGTGTGATGCCGATGGATGGATCGCTGGGGTCATGCGTGTCTCCGGTTGCCAGTTTGTTCTGGCTGGTTATTGATTTTTTGTTTTTCATAATCGTCGCTTTCCGCCGTTCGTGCAAGCTTTCCCGATACTCGGGTAGCCGCTTCTACCGTTCGGGAATTGCTTGCCCGTTGGCACCTCTTCGCATGCAATTATGGCCATTCCAGCCACTGGCATCGTGCTGGCATACCCATAACAACGAGGAGACAGCGTGATCCCGCGCCCATTCGAATACCACGCCCCAACCACCCTGCCTGCGGCCATTGCGCTGCTGGATCAATACGGTGACGAAGCCAAACTGCTGGCCGGCGGCCACAGCATGCTGCCGATGATGAAGCTCCGTTTTGCCGAGCCCGCCCACCTGATCGACCTGCGCAAGATCGCCGCGCTCAAGGGCATCCGCGAGGTCGGCAATGAAATCCGCATCGGTGCCATGACGACCGAAAACGAACTGATCTGGTCGCCGCTGCTGCAGCAAAAATGCCCGCTGCTGGTCGAAGGTGCCGGCCTCATCTCGGACCCGCAAGTGCGCTACATGGGCACGCTCGGTGGCGACATCTCGCATGCCGATCCGGCCAACGACCATCCGGCGCTGATGATCGCGCTGGGTGCCTCGTTCGTGCTCACCAGCGCGGCCGGCGAGCGTGTGGTCAGCGCCGATGGCTACTTCCTCGGGCTGTATTACACCTTGCTCGAAGCCGGCGAAATCATGACCGAGATCCGCATCCCGATCCCGGCCGCCGGCAGCGGTTCCTGCTACGCCAAGCTCAAGCGCAAGACCGGCGACTACGCCACCGCTGCAGCCGCCGTGCTGCTGCGCATGCAAGGCGGCGTGGTGGCCGAGGTCGCCATCACGCTGACCAATCTCGGCGAAACCGCACTGAAGGCAAACGACGCCGAAAACTACCTGCGCGGCAAACCGCTCGATGACGCGACGATTCGCGAAGCAGCGCGCCTGGCGATGGCGATCTGCGAACCGGCCGCCGACCTGCGCGGTGACATCGAGTACAAAACCGCGATGGCCGGCGAGATGACACAGCGCGCCTTGCGCACCGCGCTGTCGCGCTGCACCGCCTGAACTCTGGAGAATTGCGATGATTAAAAAAATGATGGTGACCTTCAAACTCAACGGCAAGTCCACCGATGTGGTGGTCGAGCCGCGCGAACTGCTGATCCACACGCTGCGTGAAAAATGCCTGCACACCGGTCCCCACATCGGCTGCGATTCGTCGCACTGCGGTGCCTGCACCGTCGATGTCGACGGCATGTCGGTCAAGTCCTGCACGATGCTCACGGTGCAGGCCGACGGGTCCGAATTGCTGACCGTCGAAGGCTTTGCCCAGGGCGGCGAACTGCACGCGCTGCAGGAAGGCTTCATGCAGGAACACGGCTTGCAATGCGGCTTTTGTACACCCGGCATGATCACCCGTGCCTACCGCCTGCTGAAAGAAAATCCGGACCCGACCGAAGCCGAAATCCGCTACTGGATGGCCGGCAACCTGTGCCGCTGCACCGGCTACCAGAACATCGTCAAGGCGATCCAGTACGCCGCCCGCAAGCTGCGCGGCGAGCCGGTACAGACCTCGTATCCGCTGATGGAAACGACGACGCACTGAGCACGCCGCACCGGGCACAACAAGACTGACGGAGACAATCATGGACGCAACAATAGACAACAAGACCGTACCGAGTAACGAAGAACGCCTGGCCAAGCTTGAAGGCATGGGCTGCTCGCGCAAGCGCTACGAAGATCCGCGCTTCATCCAGGGCAAGGGCAATTACGTCGACGACATCAAGATGCCCAACATGCTGGTCGGGGTCATGGTGCGCAGTCCGTATGCGCATGCCCGCATCAAGAGCATCGACACCAGCAAGGCGCTGGCGCATCCCGGCGTGTATGCGGTGCTGACGGCCGAAGATCTGAAGCCGCTGAAGCTGCACTGGATGCCGACACTGGCCGGCGATGTGCAAGCCGTACTGGCCGATGGCAAGGTGGTGTTCCAGAATCAGGAAGTCGCGTTCGTCGTGGCCGAAGATCGCTACATCGCAGCCGATGCGGCCGAGCTGGTCGAGGTCGACTACGAGCCGCTGGCGGTGCTGGTCGATCCGCTCAAGGCGATGGCAGCCGATGCCCCGACCGTGCGGGACGATATCAAGGACAAGGACGTCGGCGCGCACGGCGCACGCAAGCATCCGAACCACATTTTCACGTGGGACATCGGCGACAAGGACAAGACCGACCGCGCTTTCGACAATGCCGAAGTCACGGTCAAGCAGGACATGATTTACCAGCGCGTCCATCCGTGTCCGCTCGAGACCTGCGGTTGCGTAGCCTCGTTCGACAAGATCCGCGGCGACCTGCTGGTCTACATCACGTCGCAGGCACCGCATGTGGTGCGCACCGTGGTCGGCATGTTGTCGTCGATTCCCGAATCGAAGATCCGTATCGTTTCGCCTGATATCGGTGGCGGCTTCGGCAACAAGGTCGGCATTTATCCGGGCTATGTGTGCGCCATCGTCGCGTCCATCGTGCTGGGCCGGCCGGTCAAATGGATAGAGTCGCGCACCGAAAACCTGACCACCACCGCGTTCGCCCGCGACTATCACATGACCGGCGAACTGGCTGCTGACAAGGACGGCAAGATCAAGGCGCTGCGGGTCCACGTCACTGCGGACCATGGTGCTTTCGATGCCTGCGCCGACCCGAGCAAATGGCCGGCCGGCATGTTCCACGTCGTCACCGGGTCGTACGATATTCCGAATGCCTTCGTCTCGGTCGACGGCATCTACACCAACAAATGTCCGGGCGGCGTGTCCTACCGCTGTTCGTTCCGCGTCACCGAAGCGGTCTATCTGATCGAGCGCATGGTCGACGTGCTGGCGCAAAAGCTGGGCATCGACAAGGCCGAAATCCGCTTCCGCAATTTCTTGCGCAAAGACCAGTTCCCGTACCAGACCGCGCTCGGTCTCGAATACGATTCGGGTGATTACGAACCGGCGCTGCGCAAGGGATTGGCGGCGCTCGATTATCCCGCCTTGCGCGCCGAACAGGCCGCGCGCCGGGCCGATCCGGATGCCGCCACGCTGATGGGTATCGGCATCTGCACCTTCACCGAAATCGTCGGTGCCGGCCCGTCGAAGATGTGCGACATCCTCGGTATCGGCATGTTCGACTCGTGCGAAATCCGGGTCCATCCGGACGGTTCGGCGATTGCCCGCATGGGCACGATCAGCCAAGGGCAGGGGCATCAGACCACGTATGCGCAGATCATCGCGTCGGTGGCCGGCATCCCGGCGTCGCTGATCACGGTCGAGGAGGGCGATACCGCTACCGCGCCGTACGGACTCGGCACCTACGGTTCACGCTCGACGCCGGTGGCCGGTGCCGCGATTGCGCGCGCCTCGCACAAGATCCGCGAGAAGGCCCGCAAGATCGCCGCGCACCTGCTCGAAGTCAGTCCGGACGATGTCGAATTTGACCTCGATCGCTTTGTCGTCAAGGGTGCGCCGGACCAGGCCAAGAGCATCAAGGAAGTCGCCTGGGCGGCCTACAACAATGTCCCCGAAGGGATGGAGATGGGACTCGAAGCAGTCGACTATTACGACCCGCCGAATTTCACTTTCCCGTTCGGCACCTACATCTGCGTGGTCGATGTCGACCGGTATTCCGGCGAGACCAAGATCCGGCGTTTTTATGCGCTCGATGATTGCGGTACCCGCATCAACCCGATGATCATCGAAGGCCAGATTCATGGCGGACTGACCGAAGGCTTTGCGGTGGCGATGGGGCAGCAGCTGACTTATGACGATGCCGGCAACGTACTCGGCGGCACGCTGATGGATTACTTCCTGCCGACCAGCATGGAAACGCCGCACTGGGAAACCGACTTCACCGTCACGCCGTCGCCGCATCATCCGATCGGTGCCAAGGGTGTCGCCGAGTCGCCGCACGTCGGGTCTATCCCGTGCTTCACGGCGGCGATGGTCGATGCGTTTGCCCATCTCGGCGTGACTCACATGAACATGCCGCACAACAGTTTCCGGGTCTGGCAGCAAAGCCATGCGCTCAACCTGGACCAGCGCTAGGTCAGTGCCTGACCTCGCCAGACAGCCTCACATCAGAACAAGGAATCACGCATGAATGTCGTCATAGAAAAAGTTTTTCCCATGCCCTGCAGCGCTGACACCGCGTGGCAGTTTTTGCAGAATATCGAAGGCGTCGGCAATTGCATGCCGGGCGCGAAGATCACCGAGCGCGTCGATGACAAGAATCACAAGGGCACCGTCAGCGTCAAGGTCGGGCCGGCCTCGATGTCCTTTCGCGGCAATATCGAAGTGCGCGAAGTCGATGCCGCCACCCGCACCTTGCATCTGATCGGCACCGGCTCCGACGTGACCGGCACGTCGGGCGCGTCGATGGATCTGGTGGCGACGGTGAAGGATACCGGCGGCACGACGTGCGAACTGGTCGGCAAGAGCGAGGTCGGCATGACCGGCAAGGCTGCTGCCTTCGGCGGGCGTGTGATGAACTCGGTGGCCGAGCAGATCCTCAAGCAGTTCGCGGCCAACTTCGCGTTGCAGGTGGAGGCGCTGCAATCGCAGCAGGTCGCACCGGCACCGGTGCAATCCGAAATGAACGGACTGGCGCTGGCCTGGGCCGTGGTGCGCGACTGGTGGCGCGGCCTGTTTGCCGGCAAGTCGGCTTGAGGCAAGCATGACGAGCGCGCGCATGCACACGGTCCTGACGCTGCAGCGGCAACTGCAGCAGCTCGGGTATGTGGCCGAGCCGGGGCTGGCGGCGACGCTGTTGCTGATGACGGCAATGGGGCGGCCGCTGCTGCTCGAAGGCGAGGCCGGTGTCGGCAAGACCGAGATCGCCAAGGTGCTCGCGCAAGTGCATCAGACCCGGCTGATCCGGCTGCAATGCTACGAAGGACTGGACGCGCATTCGACGCTGTACGAATGGAATTACCAGCGCCAGCTGCTGGCCATCAAACTGCTCGATGACGACACGCGCTCGGTTGCCGAGAAAGAGCAGGACATTTTTTCCGAGCGTTATTTGCTGCGCCGGCCCTTGCTCGAAGCGATCAGCAGCCCGACGCCGGTGGTCTTGCTGATCGATGAAATCGACCGCGCCGACGAAGCCTTCGAAGCCTATTTGATGGAGTTGCTGTCGGACTTCCAGGTGTCGATTCCGGAGCTGGGCACGATCAAGGCGGTGTCGCGACCGATCGTGATCCTGACCTCGAATGGCACGCGCGAATTGTCGGATGCGTTGCGGCGGCGCTGCCTGTACCAGTACGTCGACTATCCGGGTTTCGAGAAGGAATTGCTGATCGTCGAAACGCGCTTGCCGCAGATGCCGCTGCAGCTGGCGCGGCAGGTGGTCGAGTTTGTTCAGGCCTTGCGCCAGATGGATTTGCAGAAAAAGCCCGGCATCGCCGAAACGCTGGACTGGGCGGCGGCCTTGCTGCAACTGGGCGTGAGCCGCTTCGATGAGGAAGGCCTGGACGGCATCATGGCGTCGCTGTCGGCGCTGGTGAAAACCCAGGCTGACGGTGCCAGCCTGAGTCGTGTCGTGGTGCAGAAACTGGCGGCGGCGTGCTGACGGAGTTGGCGCGCCAGCTAGCCGCACGCTACGTCGGCTTTGTCGGCTTCCTGCGTGAAAACGGCATGCAGGTCGCCAGTGCGGATGGTGCCGATGCGCTGCGGGTGGCTGAGCAATCGGGGCAGTTTGATGCGTCCCTGTTGCGCTGGAATTTACGCGCGCTGCTGTGTTCGCGGGCCGAAGACTGGCGGCGTTTCGATGGCTTATTCGATGCGTATTTTTTGCCGCCGAATCGACAGAAAACCGTCGAGACGCATGCCGGCGGTGCGGGTCAGGTTGATCTGGCCGGTGAGGCCGGCGGCTTGCGCGACAGCAGCGACGGCACGCCGCTGGCGTCGGCCGGCGGCACCGATGGCGACGACACCGATGGTGCGACGGCGCAGCACGGTGCCAGTCTCGACGAGGCATTGGGGCAGGCGGATTTCCGGCATCTGCACCAGCCCGAAGAACTGCAGGCGCTCGATGCGCTGATGCGGCAATTTGCCCGCCGGCTGCGCTTGCTGGCGCTGCGCCGCGAGCAGCTTGCCAGTGCCGGTCGCCGCATCGATCTGGCCCGCACGATCCGTCGCAGCATCGCGCATGGCGGCGTGCCGCTGGATCTGGCCTGGCGCAAGCCGCGCACCCAGCGCCCGCGATTGGTGCTGCTGCTCGATGTCAGCCGTTCGATGAGTCTGTACAGTTTTTTTTATTTGCGGCTGGCGCGCGCGCTGTCGCTGCTGCTGACCGATGTGCATTGTTTTCTGTATCACACGCGGCTGATCGGCGTGGCCGAAGCGCTGCGTGATCCGGATGCCTGGCGCGCGCAGGAACGGCTGCAATTGCTGTCGGCCGGCTGGGCCGGCGGGACCCGCATCGGGGACTGTCTGGCCGAATTCAATGAGCACCATGCCGGCCACTTGCTGCATGCCCGCAGCGCCGTCATCATCGTCAGCGATGGCTATGACACCGGCGCGCCGGAGCGGCTGGTCAGTGCGCTGGTGACTTTGCGGCGACGCGCGCGTCGCGTGGTCTGGCTCAATCCGCTGGCCAGCCGACCCGGTTACACGCCATCGAGTGCAGGCATGCAAGCCGCGCTGCCGCATCTCGATCTGTTCGCTCCCGGCAGCGACCTCGCCAGTATTGCGCGGGTGCTGCCTCAACTCTTGCAGGCACTCCATTGACCATGTCCAACTTGCCCACTGAATTCGCCATGCTGGCGCTGGCACCGCAATTGATCGCGGCACAGCGTCCTTTCGCCCTTGCCACCGTGATCCGCGTCAGCGCGCCGAGTTCGACCGTGGTCGGCGCACAAGCCATCATCGAAGCCGATGGCACGCTGCACGGCTGGGTCGGTGGCGGCTGTGCGAAAGAGGTGGTGGTGCAGGCGGCGCAGCAGGCAATCGGCGTCGGTTTGCCACGGCGTATTCGTATCAGCAATGACGGTGCGTTGTCCGAAGCCGATGTCGAACAGCATGCGATGCCTTGCGCCAGCAATGGCACGCTGGAACTGTTCATTCAGCCGGTGGTGCCGGCACCGTTGCTGGTGGTGCTGGGCGCGACGCCGGCAGCGGCCGAAGCGCGCGTGCTCGGTCAACGGATGGGCCTGCGCGTCAGTGCGCTGGCCGACAGCCAGTCCGATCTGGCGATGCTGGAATTGCTGCAGCCGGCCTTCGTGCTGATCGTCACGCAAGGCGAGGGTGACGAGGCGGCGCTCGATGCGGCGCTGCGCAGCAGCTGCCCGGCAGTGCTGCTCATTGCCAGTCCGCGCAAGGCAGCACAACTGCGCGAGCGCATGCAATTGCAAGGCATTGCCGAAGACCGGCTGGCCGTCTTGCAGGCACCGGCCGGACCGTATCTGCATGCGCGCACGCCGGCCGAAGTCGCGCTCGGTGCGATCGCAGCGGTCGTGGCCTTGCGCCGTACAGCCGAAGCCGTGGTGCCGGTCGTGGCTGCGCCTGCGTATGTCAATCCAGTGTGCGGCATGGCGGTCGATCCGGCCACCGCAAAACACGTGATCGCGTTCGGCGGCATGTCGCATTATTTTTGCTGCGACGGTTGCAAGCTGCGGTTTGAAGACGCCCCCGATAAGTACCTGGCGATCGCACGCGGGGTGCCGGCATGAGTGGCGATGCGCAGACCGGTATAGCGATCGAGACGCTGTGGGGTATCCCGCTGGCCAGCGCGCTGCTGCCGGATGCGGCACCGGTCAATGCCGAACTGCTGCGCGCATTTGCGATGATGCGGCAGTGCGATCCGCGTCCGGCGAGCGCCACGTCGGCCTCCTTTTATGCGAGTGCCGATGACCTGCTGTCGCGCTGCGATATCGCCGAAATGCAGACGCTGTTTGCTTTTATCGGCGCGCGCCTCGGGGCGCTGGTGTCGTCGCTGAACCGGCAAGCCTGGCACGATCATGGCGTCAGCGGTGCGCGCATCGCGATTGCCGGCAGCTGGTTTCAGGTGCAGAACGATGGTGCTTTTCATGACGTGCATACGCATGGCAATTGCTCGTGGTCGGGCGTGTATTACGTCGATCTCGATCCGGTCGCGCAACGGCTGGCGCATCCGGTTTATGGTGCGCGCAACGGGATGCTGCGGTTTTACGGACCCTGGTTTGACCAGCTGGCCGGTGCCCATATCGATGCCGGGAATACCTACCTGATGGACGCGCATCGGGATATCGCGCCGGAGCCGGGCTTGCTGGTGCTGTTCCCGTCGTCGCTGAAGCATCAGGCATTTCCGTATGCCGGCACGCGCGACCGGGTGGCGATTTCATTTAATGCCAGCGTTGAAACGGACGGCCGCACGGCGTTCACACCGTATGATTTTTCCTGAGACATTGGTCTTGCTGTTGCTCGGCCTGGCCGGCATGGCGCTAGGTCTGCTGGTGGACTTGCATGGTCCGGGACTGGCGATCCTGGCGTCGCTGTGTCGCGTCGATGCCGTGCCCGATTTGCTGTTGACGCTGCGGCTGCACTGGATGTGGCTGCCGGCGATGCATGTCGGGATGATCGTGCTGCCGCTGGGCTGGTCGGCGCGTCATTGTCGTGCTGCGCCGCTGCTGCGCCAGCTGGTCTGTTCGGCCTGGATGATGGCCGGGATGACGGGCGGGGCGATGGCGGCCGCGATGCTGCCGGGCTGGCCGGCGTCGCCGGTCGGCATGCTGGTCATGATGTGTGCGGGCATGGCGGGCGGGATGCTGGCCGGCCGGGCGATGCGCCGGCTGATTTTTTTGAGTCGATTTTTACGTGGCAAACCGGAGCTTGTGCATGGATAGTACTGATCTCGCTGTATTGAAAACCTGCATAGGCTGGCTGGAATCCGGCCATCAGGTGATGCTGGCTACCGTGGTCCAGACCTGGGGATCGGCACCGCGTCCGGTTGGCGCATGGCTGGCCATCCGGGATGACGGGCAGCTGGTCGGGTCGGTCTCCGGCGGTTGTGTCGAGGATGATCTGATCGAGCGGGTACGAGCCGATCTGCCGGCGGCGACCTTGCCGCAGATCGTGCGGTATGGCGTCTCGCGTGACGAAGCTGCGCGCTTCGGCTTACCCTGCGGCGGCACGTTGCGGCTGGTGCTGGAACCGCGTCCCGACCTGGCGTTGCTCGCGGCGCTGCTGGCGCGCATCCGTGCCAAGCAGATCACGGCACGCGTGCTTGACCTGCAGACCGGCATCGCCACGCTGGCTGCAGCCGGGCGCAGTGATGTTTTGCAGTTCGACGAGCGCTCCCTGCGTGCTATCCACGGACCACGCTGGCGCATGGTGCTGATCGGTGCCGGCGAGCTGTCGCAGCATGTCGCGCAGATGGCGCTAGGCGCGGATTACGAAGTGATCGTGATCGATCCGCGTGAAGAATTCGGCACCGCGCTGACGTCGGCTGATGTGACCTTGTCGCGCGGGATGCCGGACGACGTGATTCTCGAACTCGCGGTCGACAGCCATACCGCCATTGTCGCGCTGACGCATGACCCCAAGCTCGATGACCTGGCGCTGATGGAGGGTTTGAAGTCGGCGGCGTTCTATGTCGGCGCACTCGGCAGCCGGGCCAACACGGCGCGGCGCAGGGAGCGGTTGCTGGAATTTGACTTGACGGCGCAGCAGATCGATCGCCTGCATGGTCCGGTTGGTTTGTACCTCGGTGCGAATACGCCGGCCGAAATGGCGATCTCGATACTGGCTGAAATCACCGCGGTCAGGCATCAGGTGCCGGTATTGCAGAAGCGCGAAATTCCCGATGGCCTGCGCCAGACGCGCATGCTGGCCATCGATGCGGTGACGGCGTCCTAGACTTCCTGCAAGGTCGGACGGAACAGGATTTCATTGATGTCGACATCGTCCGGCTGGTAGGCATTTGTACTCGATCGCAAAAAGGCCTCCATCGAGTGCGTCGTCGTAACGCTTCGTTACCACATAGTCCGCACCTCTGAGTCTGAGTTCAGGATTAAGTTCGCTTCCGAACAGAACGGCGGAAACTTCCGGCGCATTGTCTGCTCACGCTGGGCCAGCATGGTCCGGATCAGCCTGACACACGTGTATTGCGTGCGTCGATGGCGACGTCAGCAATTCATTTTTCCTGCAGTTGCAGGAGTGCGTTCACCTAGAGAGGTTCACCATGAAATATTCAATTCTTTTGCTTGCCCTGCTTGGTTCACTGGCATTGACGGCCTGCGAACGTCCCGGTTCTACGGTGGTCGTGCCGGGACCTGCCGGTGCAACCGGCGCAACGGGTGCCACGGGTTCGACCGGATCAACCGGCGCTGGCGCAGCCGGCATGGACGGTGCAAAGGGCGCGCCAGGTGCAACGGGTGACTCCGGGGCGACCGGTGCAACAGGTGACTCCGGGGCGACCGGCGCAACGGGTGCCACCGGCGATACCGGCAAGACTGGCGACAATGTCATCGTCGTCCCGGCTGCGAAGTAAAACACGACGGTAAGTGCGCTGTTTCTGCGCCGGGGCTTGGCGCGACGATGGCGCCATATGACAAGGAAACCTCCGGCTTGGGGGTTTCCTTTTTTGATATCCAATTCACTCCACAGGAACACCCATGATCGTCAATCTTATTATTACGCTGGTGGTTTTCGGCTTGATCTGGTGGCTGGTCGGCATGCTACCGCTGCCATCGCCAGTAGCGCAGATCGTTCGTGTACTGTTCATCATCATGCTGATCCTGATCGTGCTGTCAGCGTTCGGCATCTTGCCGGGCGGGTACCTGCCACAGCTGAAAATTTGACCCTTGTATTGCTCATCAACCCGGCCTGCGTGCCGGGTTTTTTTATACCAGCCGGCGCTCGCGCAGTTCGCTTTTCAGGTACGCATACATGACCGGCGCGGCAACGATGCCGGGCATGCCGAAGATCGATTCCATGACCAGCATTGCCACCAGCAATTCCCAGGAGCGGGCATTGATATGGCTGCCGATGATTTTGGCGTTCAGGAAGTACTCGAACTTGTGCACCATGATCATGAACACCAGCGACCCTATGGCCGTATGCAGCGAGTGAGCCAGGCCGATCACCACCAGTAGCGAGTTGGAGATCAGGTTACCGACCACGGGAAGCAGGCCGGTAAAAAATGTCAGGGCGATCAGAGTCTTGGTCAGCGGCAGATGGATATCGAGCAGCGGTAGGATGATCAGCAGATAAATGCTGATGAGGACGGTGTTGATTGCAGCGATGCGGACCTGGGCGAAGACGATGCGCTGGAAGGCTTCGCTCAGATGATGCAAGCGCGCGCGCAAGGCGGCGGCGAGCGGCAGATAGGTTTTCGGGCTGCTGTCATACAGCGCCACCATGGCACCGATGATCATACCGATGAGGATGTGCGCAAGAATGCGGCCGGTTTCCTGCCCGATGATTTTCGCTTCCAGTGCATGGACCCGCAGCCAGTCGGTGATCATCAACCGCAGGGCGTAGGCACTCTCCGGCAAATAGGCACTGAGCCAGAGCGGAATCTGGTCGCGTGATTTTTCGATGATCTCGGCCATCTTTTGCAGTAGGACCGGCAAGCTGCCTGCCTCGCTGCTGAAGAACGTCATCGAGCCCCAGATCGCGAGGCACAGCAGCGCCACGGTCAGGACGCCAATTGCGGCAACGGCGACCAGGCGTGCGCGCGTGCTGCTGATTTTTTTTCCTAGCAGCGGCGTTGTCATGTGCACCAGCGAGTACACCAGCAGCCCCGAAAATAGCGCCGCCAGCAAGCCGTTGATCAGAATGATCAGCAGGGCGGCTGCAGCGAGAAGGTAGGCGGCGTAGTCGATCAGGGTCGGGGATGTTGCATTGCGCATGGCGTTGTCTGTTTGTCGAAACGTTGAATCTAACGCACATTGCGCTTGGCGCGAAGTTTGCCGTGCAGTTACCGCGCAGTTGCGGCACCCCGTGCGAGGGCGATGAAGTCAGCGGCTGCGACCGGCTTGCTGAAGAAATAGCCCTGGTATTCATCGCAACCAAAGGCTTCCAGGGTGGCAAGTTGGGTGCGGGTTTCGACCCCTTCGGCGACGACTTTCATACCCAGTGTGCGCGCCATCACGATGATCGCTTGCACAATGGCGGAGTCGTTCGGGTCGTCCGGAATATCGTTGATGAAGGACTTGTCGATCTTGACGCTACCGACCGGAAAACGCTTGAGATACGCCAGCGACGAATAGCCGGTGCCGAAGTCATCGATGGCCAGCGTGAAGCCAAGGCGGATCATTTCTTCCATCAGCGCGATGGCCTGTTCGGGCTTGTGCATCACCATTCCTTCGGTGATTTCGAATTCGAGGGAGGACGGGTCGACCTGCCTGGTCCGGATGACCTGCAGCATGTGGTCGAGTAAGCGGGTGTCGTTGAACTGGCTGCCGGACAGGTTGATGGCGATCCTGCCGACCTCGATGCCGGCAAGGCGGAAGTCATTGATGTCGGCACAGGTGGCGTCGAGTACCAGCATGCCGAGCGCGCCTATGAGCCCGGTGTCTTCGGCCAGGTCGATGAATTCGGCCGGATGGAGCAGGCCGCGTTCGGGATGGTTCCAGCGCACCAGCGCTTCGGCACCGGTGATCCGGCCAGTCATGACATCGATTTTTGGCTGGTAGTGGATGACAAGCTCGCGTCGTTCGATGGCCCGTTGCAGCCGCGCTTCGAGGGCCAGGCGCTCCACGCTGTGGGTATGCATGTCGATGCTGTAGTACTGGACATTGTTCTTGCCGACATCCTTTGCGCGGTGCATGGCGATGTCGGCGTTTTTCAGCAGCACTTGCGCGCTGTGCCCGTCTTGCGGGAACGAGGCGATACCGATGCTGGCACCCAGCTGGCATTCCTGGCCTGCGATCGCGAACGGGCGTGATGCGACTTGCAGCAAATGCCTGGCGATGTCGCCAAGTTCGAGCGGATCGTCATAGCCATCGACCAGCACAATGAATTCATCACCGCCGGCCCGGGCGATCAGGTCGCTGGGTCGCAGGGTATCCAGAAAGCGCAAGCTTACTTCGCGCAGGACCGTATCGCCGGCATCATGGCCGAAGGTTTCGTTGATATTTTTGAAGCGGTCTAGGTCGATGAAGAGGACGCCCACCTGGCGCCCGTGTCGCTGCGCATGCAGCAGCGCCTTGTCGAGCTGCTGGCCGCATAGCACCCGGTTGGGCAGCCCGGTCAGTTCGTCGTAGTGAGCCAGACGTCGGATGCGCTGTTCGGCATATCGGCTTTCGATGGTGATGCTGGCGAGATCGATCGCGATGTCGATCAGTTGCATCAGCTCGCTGCCCGGATGGTCTTTGGGTAACTGAAAAATACTGAGCACGCCCAGGATCTGTCCGCGCTGCGCCAGGATGGGCCAGGAGCTGCAGCGCCCCGGAAATGCTGCCGCGCTTGTCGCGGGTCCGGCCGACATTGCAGGAGCGCGAGTCAGTACGGCTTCGGACATCGTGGTGGCGTGATCGACGATCTCCAGCCGGGCCGCACTGTCCAGGAATTCGACTGTGAAACCGGCACCGATCGCGCTGCTGAAACGCGGCAGGCCGGCATCCACCAACAGCACCATGCTGCGGGTGCCCGGCGCATGCCGCGCAAGAAACTGCGTGATGGCGTGGACAATGGGCTGCAGCCCGATGCCGGCACTGATCATGTGGAGTAGTTGGTTCTGGCTTTCCTGCAGCAGCTCGGCGCGCTTGCGTGCATTGATGTCGCGAAAGACGGCAACGAGTAACTCTTCGTTGTTGATGTGCGCGCGGCTGAGCGTGATCTCATTAAAAAATGGAACCCCTTTGCGCAACATGGCCCATTCGAATAATTGTGACTGGCCATCCAGCGCGAGAGAGAGTAATTTCCCGGGCGAATGTTGCTTGCCATCAGCCCGTGGCACAGATGGCATGGCGTCTTCAAAGCGCTTGCCGATTAACTGGTTTTTGTTGGCCACATCGAACAGGATTAGCGCCGCCGGGTTGCAATCGACATATTCATGGCGGTGATTGATCAGTAGGATTGCGTCGGTGGCGCTTTCGTACAGCATGCGGTAGCGGTTTTCATTGGCGGCGAGATGTTCCTCGGATCGATGCAAGCGGCGTATGTGCTGCAGGAGCAGGAGTGTCAGCAGCAGAATCAATCCGGTGATCGCGCCGGAAAAAAGCAGCCTGTTCGAAGTGCGCTGCTGCCAGGGCAGAAGAGCCTCATGGAGCCGATACGTATAAACGACCGTCAAAGGCAGGGCTGCCAGCTTGCGGTAGGCTAGAAAGACCGGCTCGGCGCTGTCGTTCATTTCCACGGATTCGAAGAAGCCTTCGCGTGACCCTGCCTGGATTCGGATTGCCCCCGCATTCGTGCTGATATCTTCCCCGAGCCGGCGGGCGTCGAATGGCCAGTCGATCATGACGATGCCTTCGTCAGAGTGCATCGAGACCGTCGCCTGGCGACCTTCGGCAATGCGATGGTAGTACTCGTCAAAGTAGTCCAGCGTCAGGTACGCGCACAGCATGCCAAGCCGCGTGCCGTCGGTCCCGTGGATATTGCGGATGACCGGAAGTACCCATTTGCCATCGTAGCGGCTCTTGACCGGAGGACCGATATGGACTTTCCGGCTGGCCGGATCATTGATTATTTGACGGACATGGGTGCGATCGCTGATGTCAATTTTCACCATCGGATCTTCAAATGTCGTTACCGAACTGATTCCGGCGGGGCTAATGAATCGCAGCGACTGTATTTGCGTGGTGTTTTGTCGCTCCCGTATCAAGACCTGGCGCAATGCTGCCGGGTTCTGTAGCAGTAAGCCACCGTCCGCTTCGATGGCTTCGATGGACGCGCTGATGGCACGGTCGGCATCTTGAATAGTCTGAAATGCGTGTTCTTCGATCGACCGTATCGTGGTGAGCTGGTCTTTTTTTATTTGCTCGATGGAGACGCCGCGATCCACGCGTATCGTCCACCATGTCTGTCCGATAATGGCCAGTAGCGTCGTGCCTACGCACAGCACCAGCACCACGGTGCTCATCGGCAGAGTTCGTGTTTTCACCTGTTAGCCCGGCAGCACGAAGCAGTCCGCGTTAAAACCTGGCTAATCCGGACCATCGATATTTCTCGCGCTTGCATGCAGCCTGACCTTTCCATGATTTGCTCAGCTTGTTTTACCTGTATGGTAAAAATTTGCAGGCGACGGACTTTAACAGGTCCTTGCTGGTGTGGAATGGTGCTCATATTCCATCCAGCGATTCACCATTCAGGGATGCATTTGGCAGGAGGTCATTTCGACTGGTAAAGGTATTTTTCCGGCGCGAGCTGAACGGAGAATTATCGGGTGCGATGCTGTTACTTAAATAATTAGATTGAACGAGTTGTAGATTTTCTGTTTTATTCGGCTATAATCGAGCCATCGTTGAGATTCGAGCTAGCAGCGCAGTATCAGTCTGTTCTTCCTGTCTTGGTTGAAACGATCTAACGGGCAACAGCCCAACTTAACTGAAATAGGAATTGTAATGGCAACTGGCATCGTAAAATGGTTCAATGATTCGAAGGGTTTTGGCTTTATCACACCTGACGAAGGCGGCGAAGATTTGTTCGCTCACTTCTCGGCTATCCAGTCGAGTGGTTTCAAATCGCTGCAAGAAAATCAACGCGTTTCTTTCGAAGTTACTGCCGGCCCTAAGGGCAAGCAAGCTTCGAACATTCAGCCTATCTAAGCTGAAGTAAGCGTTACCAAAACCTCGGTTCGCCGAGGTTTTTTTTCGCCCATTTTTTTTAAAAGTTATGTGCAACGCATACATTTTTAATCTGAGCGCAGATTGCTAAAAATCAATGCGCTTAAATATTGATATTAAACACACATCAATACACTTCTTTCGCCGACACTAAGTTCAGGTTCCGGGTCGATAAATTAAAATTGCTTGAATTATTTTCATTCGATCATGAAAGTTTGATCTCGTATTTCAATCTATTGCTCTCGCATCGCTTGTTTTTAGCAATGGATGGCACCTCTGGGAATGAATTGTTTGGCCATGGTTGGCCGAATATTTGATTGATTTGTTGGAAATGGCCGTTGGTAAGTCGGATGTGAGTAGTTTTACTTACGTATTGTATGTTGCGGTGCCGCATGAGGTTTCTATTGCCGCTGCCGCATGTGGCTCATACAATCCCGTGGCGGACAAATAAATTTGGATTGGCTTGCTAATAACGTTTCGCATTTAAAAACATAGAGGATGACATGTCATACAAAATCAAAGCACTGGTTGCGTCAGCAGTATTGGTCTGGTCGGCTACGGGTATCGCTGCGGAGCCGATCAAAATTGGTGTCTCCGGGCCGTTCACAGGTGGTTCCGCACCGATGGGCGTATCGATGCGCGATGGCGTAAAGCTTGCAGTCAGCGAAATTAACGCAAAAGGTGGCGTGCTCGGCCGCCAGATCCAGTTGATCGAACGCGACGATGAAGCGAAGAACGAACGTGGCGTCCAGGTTGCTCAGGAACTGATCAACAAAGAAAAAGTCGTGGCAACCGTCGGATTCATCAACACCGGCGTCGCACTGGCTTCGCAACGTTTCTACCAGGAAGCCAAGATCCCGGTCCTGAACAACGTGGCGACAGGGTCTATTGTCACCAAGCAGTTTGCTGACCAGCCTGAAAATTACATCTTCCGCAATGCTGCCAACGATTCGATTCAGTCGGCGATGATTGTCGAAGAAGCGGTCACCAAACGCAAATTCACAAAACTGGCGATCCTGGCCGATTCGACTAACTACGGTCAGCTTGGACGCGAAGATCTCGAAAAAGCGCTCGATAAAAAAGGTATCAAAGCGGTTGCGATTGAGAAGTACAACATCAAGGATGTCGACATGACAGCCCAATTGCTGAAGTCCAAGCAAGCTGGCGCTCAAGCAGTGCTGACTTATGGCATCGGACCAGAGCTGGCACAAATAGCTAACGGCATGGAAAAGCTCGGCTGGAAAGTGCCACTGATCGGTAGCTGGACTTTGTCGATGGCAAACTTCATCGACAACGCTGGTAAAAACGGCGACGGTACCTTGATGCCGCAAACCTTTATTCAGGAGCCAACAACGCCGAAGCGGAAAACATTTATCGACGGTTACGTCAAGACCTATAGCCCGCAGGGCGGTCGCATCCCGTCGCCTGTATCAGCGGCGCAAGGATATGACTCCATTTTCCTTTTGGCCGCAGCGATCAAGCAAGCTGGCACGACCGATGGTCCGAAAGTGCGCGAAGCACTTGAAAGCCTGAAAGAAAAAGTCGACGGTGTCGTTACTTCGTACAACAAGCCGTTCAGCAAGGACGATCACGAAGCCATCAAAATTGATGTGCCAGTTTTTGGTGAAGTCAAAGATGGTCGCGTTATTCTGGCGAAATAATCAGCCAGGGTCATGGCGCTGCGGCGCTATGACCGAGTTGTTCGTGATTGCCGGTTGCCAGTTCTGGCTCCGGCATAGAGAGCCTACCCCCGATTCATTTCTGCAGGTCGCATCAGCGCTGATGGGAATTCTGCCGGTCACTTGAAGTGCGATCGTATGAGAGCGGGATAGGCTCTTGGCATAACTGAAACCTGCTGCTGCGGCGGCTGGAACACAGGTGGGAATAATGGAAATCTTCTTGCAACTCGTTTTCAGTGGCGTCGCACTGGGTATGATTTACGCGGTTATCGCTTTTGGATACCAACTGACTTTTGCTACCTCAGGCACCCTGAACTTTGGCCAGGGCGAAGCGTTAATGCTGGGTGCACTGGTAGGTCTTAGTCTTGTTGGCAATATTCACGGCGGTCCGTATCTGAATTACTGGTTGATGATCCCGGTAGTCATCGTGTTTGGCGCGATGCAGGGCGTATTCGTTGAATGGATAGGCGTCCGTCCTGCGATCAAGATCAAGTCCGAATTTGGCTGGATCATGTCGACCATTGCATTGGCCATCATTTTCAAGAATGTCGCCGAAAATATCTGGGGCAAGGACGATCTCCCGTTCCCTACTCCCTTGCCTGCAACTCCTTTTCAGGTGCTTGGCGCAAACGTACAGCCGATGCAGGTGGTCGTTGTGCTGGGTGCACTGGCAATGATGCTGGCGGTCGAGGTGTTCAATCGCAAATCGATTTACGGCAAAGCCGTTGTGGCAACTTCGAATGATCGCGATGCCGCGGGCCTGATGGGTATTAACACCAGCATGGTGATTACGTTTTCTTATGCGTTGTCATCTGCTACGGCGGCGCTGGCCGGAGTTCTGATTGCAACACTGACGTTGACAGGTGCCACGATGGGGACCGCTCTAGGATTAAAAGCTTTTGCTGTGGCAATCATCGGTGGGCTGACGTCGGGTATGGGTGTGATTGTTGGCGGGCTGATCCTTGGTATCGCCGAAACCACCACAGGATTTTATATTTCGACTGGCTACAAGGAAGTACCTGGATTGGTACTGCTGTTGCTCGTGCTGGCAATCAAACCAGCCGGCCTGTTCGGTAAAGCTACGATCAAGAAAGTATGAGCATGGACAAGAAAACAATCGTTGCTTCCGTTATCGGAATTGCGGTACTGGCGGCATTCCCTCTGGTATTCCACAACCCATACTACATTCACCTCGCTGAAACCATCCTGATTTACGCGATTTTGTTGTTTGGTCTCGATATCGTCGTGGGCTATACCGGGCAAGTGTCGCTGGGACATGCGGCCCTGTTCGGTATCGGCTCCTATACGACAGGCGTGTTGTACCTGAAGTTTGGATTGCCCATCTTGATCGCGGCACCAGCCAGTATCGCTGTTACTGCACTGTTCGGCGCGTTGTTGGCATTGCCGGCATTACGGGTAACAGGGCCGTACCTGGCGATGGTCACGCTGGCGTTCGGAACCATCATCCAGATTTTGATTAACGAGATGACTTTCCTTACCGAAGGGCCACTTGGGTTGAAGGTAGCCAAGCCGGAGTTTTTTGGGCATAAGGTCAATGAAGTCGAATTCTTTTATCTTGTCGCCGTGTTGATGGTGGTGTCGCTGATCGTCGTTGATCGCATACTCAAATCACATTTGGGCCGGGCTTTCCAGGCTTTGCGCGACAGCCCGATTGCTTCCGACTGTATGGGAGTCTCGGTGTACCGCTACAAGGTGTATGCGTTCGTCATCAGTGCTGGTCTCGCTGGCTTGGCCGGTAGCCTCTATGCGTATTCGGAAGAATATATTTCGCCGAACACCTATAACTTCGAGCTAACCATCTTGTTTCTGCTGGCCGTCATCATGGGTGGACGCAAGACACGCAGTGGGGCCTTGTTAGGAGCGCTGATCGTCGTGATGCTGCCTAGCCTGCTGGCTGACATCGAATTGTTCCGCAAGATTGCCACCGTGGCAGCAGTTATTGGCGTGTTGAGTGCCGGTTTCATGCTGGCCAAGGGGCGTAAAACGTTGCGGGAGATTGCCGTGCCGGTGGTTGCGACAGTCGGGATGGCAGTGTTTTCGTACAAACTTCAAAATATCACTGACTGGCGCCTGACCGTATTTGGTTTGATGACCTTGTTTGTCGTGTATTACCTCCAGGACGGCATCGTTGGTTTCTTACGTAGCTTGTTCGTCAAGGGTTCCGTTCGTGATGCGAAGCATGCAGGGACGCAAGGCGATGAATCGAAGGCCTGGGCAGTGGCTCCAAGTACTGCAGGTATCGGGTCAACCTTGCTTGATGCCAAGAGCATTTTGATGCAATTCGGAGGCCTTAAAGCGCTCAATCAGGTTGACCTTGTGATCGCCAAAGGGACGGTTCATGGCCTGATCGGACCAAATGGATCCGGCAAGAGCACGATGATGAACGTCCTTACCGGGATATACAAACCGACGGCTGGCACCGTTGAATTCAACGGTGAGGTAATTTCTGGGCAAACACCTTCGTCAATTGCACTGGGCGGTGTAGCGCGGACTTTCCAGAACGTGCAACTGTTCGGCGAAATGACATCGACTGAGAACGTGCTGGTTGGCTTGCACAATACTTTCCGCAGCAACGTGGTCGATGTGATGCTGAATACGCCGCGTTACCAGCGTGAAGAAGCCAGGGCGCGCGAGCGGGCGGCGGGAATCCTGCAATTCGCCGGTCTGGCATCATTGGCCGACGAAGAAGCACGCAACTTGCCATATGGTAAGCAACGCGTCCTTGAGATTGGCCGGGCACTCGGGCTCAATCCGCAATTGTTGTTGCTCGATGAACCGGCTGCCGGTCTGACTGCTCCTGACATTAAGGAACTTGTCGCCATTATTCGCAAGATCAAGCAGTACGGCATCACGATCATTCTGATCGAACACCACATGGACGTCGTGATGTCGATTTCGGATACCGTTACCGTGCTTGATTTCGGGCAAAAAATTGCCGAAGGAAAACCGGCTGCAGTGCAGGCCGATCCGAAAGTAATCGAAGCTTATCTGGGAGGAAGCGTCGGCGACGATGCCCCATCCACGCCTACTCTTGCAGGAAACTGACATGCTTATCATCTCTAATCTGCACGCAGCCTATGGCAAAGTTGAAGTCCTGCACGGCATTTCACTTGAAGTACCAAAGGGCAAGGTTGTCACACTGATCGGATCCAACGGGGCTGGAAAAACAACAACGATGCGTGCCATTTCTGGCATGATCAAACCCAAATCCGGCAGCGTCATGCTTGCCGGTAAGGATGTTACCGGTCTCGAATCACACAGAATTGCCCGCGCCGGCCTAGCCCATTCTCCGGAAGGTCGTCGGGTATTTTCGACCATGAGTATTACGGATAACCTGTTGTTGGGCGCATTTCCACGCTACACCGGAGCGCGTCCGCGGGGCGATATCAAGGAAGATCTCGAAAAAGCGCTCGAACTGTTTCCGCGGCTGAAAGAGCGCCAACATCAACTGGCCGGCACACTGTCCGGTGGTGAGCAGCAAATGCTAGCGATGGCACGTGCGGTGATGCTCAATCCCGAGGTGATCTTGCTCGATGAGCCTTCGATGGGACTTGCCCCGATTCTCGTCGAAGAAGTATTCCGTATCATTTTGCGTTTGAAAGAGCGTGGCGTGACAATGTTGCTAGTCGAACAGTTTGCGGCGGCCGCGTTAAATGTTGCGGACTATGGCTATGTGATGGAGAACGGTCGTATTTCGGTACACGGTCCTGCAAACAAGCTCAAGAACGATCCTGCTGTCCAGGCCGCTTACCTGGGAGGCGGTCAGCAGCACTGACAACCCGGTATCGCAAGATCGGCCCGTCTCACCTTGGCATGTTGCTCGGGTGAAGCGGGCTTTTTTATTGCTTGTCGCCGGCAGTGCGCCAGTAATCGGGGCGCAGGTACGCATGCCGCAAGAAGTCGATGAATACCCGGATGCGCAATGGCAGGTGACGGCGCTGTGCAAAGACTGCATAGATGTCATTTCCCGGAGCTGCAAATTCATCGAGTACCGTCACTAGCCGCCCGGCTTCGATTTCGCCAGCAACTTCCCACATCGACCGCCAGGACAAGCCTTTTCCGGCGAGGGCCCAGTCGTGGAGCACTTGACCGTCATTGCAAGCCATGTTTCCTGCCACCTTGATCGTTACATTTTTGCCGTGTTGGCGGAACGTCCAACCGCGTTGACTGCCATCGCTGCTGATGGCAAGGCAATTGTGTCCGGTCAACTGATCCAGCGCCTGTGGTGTGCCATGGCGTTTCAGATACGCCGGTGTTGCCACCACCACGCGCTTGTTTTCGGCCAGTTTCACCCCGACCATGCTGGAATCCGTCAACGCTGCAATCCGGATGGCAACGTCAATACCTTCACCGAGTAAGTCGGCAATGCGGTCATTGAGGCTAAGCGTCAGACTGACTTCCCGATGTTCCGCAAGAAACGAGGGGAGCAAGGGTGCCACGTGCTGACGTCCGAAACCTGCCGGCGCGGATATCGTCAGGTGACCACTGGCAGCGCGTGCGCCAGCCGAGACCGCCAGTTCGGCCTGTTCCAGTTCAGCCAGAATGCGCTGGCAGTCTTCCAGAAAACTGCTGCCTTCTGCCGTCAGCGCAATCTTGCGCGTAGTTCGCTGTAATAATTTAACGCCCAGTCGTTCTTCCAACGCATCCAGGCGGCGGCCTATCATCGCGGGAGCGATGCCTTCGGCGCGTGCAGCTGCAGAAAAACTTCCTTTGGCAATGATTTCAACGAAAGTGGAGAGTTGCTTGAATTGATCCATGGAATCCGTGGTGTGAATACGTGCAAATTTGCCGCTGCATGATGGTAATTCGTTTCATCGATAGAGCAAAAAAAAGCGGCACACCAAACAATAGGTATGCCGCTTTGTTTTCACGTCAGGAATTATATCGAAGTTGATTTTCCCGCATTGTCTTCTGCTGTGTAAGGCGCGTGTAATTCGACCGGCTTTGCCGCATTGCGCCGCATGCGGATGTTCAGGGTTTCGACCAACACCGCAAAAACCATGGCACTGTAGACATAGCCGCGAGGTATGTGATGGCCGAAGCCTTCGGCAATGAGCACCACTGAAATCACCACCAGGAATGCCAGCGCGAGCATCTTGATGGTCGGATGGGCTGAAACGAATCGTCCGATCGGACCGGCAAATAACATCATCAGGCTGACCGAGGCAACGACAGCAGCGATCATCACCGCGACTTCATCGACCATCCCCACAGCCGTGATGATGGAGTCCAATGAAAAGACGATATCGACCAGGATAATCTGGATGATCACGGCCTGGAGAGTCGCTTTAACGGCCGATGATTCGACACCTTCGGTGCCTTCGAGCGATTGATGAATTTCCCCGACACTTTTCCAGAGCAGAAATAAGCCGCCTAACAGCAAGATCAGATCCCGGCCGGAGACGGCATGGTCGAAGACTGAGAAGACCGGGGACGTTAATCCGACCAGCCATGACAACACCATCAGTAAGCCGATGCGCATGAACATGGCGAGGAACAGGCCCAGACGGCGGGCAAATTCTCGCTGGGCCACTGGCAACTTGTCGACCAGAATGGCAATGAAGATGATGTTGTCGATGCCCAGCACCAGTTCAAGCGCGGTCAGGGTAGCAAACGCTACCCAGATTTGCGGGTCGGCAAGAAGTTCAAGCATGGATAAAAGTCTCGATCAAAAATTAAGCGGCTTAGTCGTCCCGATTCACAAAGCCGAGTATGTGCAGCAGGCTGGTGAACAGGTTGAAAATCGAGATGAACAAGGTTAGCGTCGCCATCACATAATTGGTTTCGCCACCACGGATGATATTGTTGGTCTCATAGAGAATCATCCCCGACATCAGTACCACGAAGGCAGCCGACACCGTGAGCGACAAGGCGGGGATTTGCAGGAAAATACCTGCCAGTGATGCGAGGAAGGCGACCAGGATGCCGATGGTTAGAAAGCCGCCCATCATGGAGAGGTCCCGCTTGGTAACCCTTGCGTAGGCCGACAGTGCGACGAAGATCGACGCGGTGCCGCCGAACGCCAGCATGACGGTCTCTGTGCCGTTGGGCATGCTCAGATAGCGACTGATGATAGGTCCTAGGGTGTACCCCATGAAACCGGTCAGCGCGAACAGCAAACCGACGCCGAGCGCCTGGTCGCGGTACTTGGTAATCGCAAACAGCAAGCCGAAGTAACCGACTAATGTGATGATGATGCCGGGTCCTGGCAGACCGAGCGCGGCTGTCGCGCCC
>AEPR01000114.1 GCA_000195205.2 Oxalobacteraceae bacterium IMCC9480
CAGCTCTGTGCATGGAAGATATCGGCGTTACTCGGAAACTCTGGGGCTCCTGCTGCTGCCAGCGCCGACCTGCGCGAGGGCGACCAGCATCACAATGACGCTCAGGAACAAGGCGCTGGTCCACATGGTACCCATGCCTAGCCCGCCATCTGATCTGGCCTGCGTCAGCAGGTCACCGAGTGCAGCACCGAACGGGCGTGTCAGGATGTAGCCAATCCAGAAGGTGAGTACGGCATTGCCGCCCAGACGCCATGCGGCGTAGGTGATCAGGATGAGGGTGCCGAACGACACCACGCCCCAGGCGAAACCCAGACCAACTGCTTCTGTTGCCAAATCACCGGCGGCCGTACCCAAGGCAAACGTGCAGAGGATGGCTAACCAGTAAAACAACTCCCTGCGACGGCTAACGATGTCGTGCATGGACAAACTGCGTTCGACCCGGAACCAGGTCGCATAAATTGCCGCAAGCAGCACGGCAAAGGCACACGTACTGACAGTGAGGCTGACGCCCAGTCCATCGGTGAGCAGGTCGGTAATCTGGGTGCCGACTATGCTGACCAAAACAACGGTGAGCCAGTAAGCCCACGGCGTATAACGTCGTGTACGCAACTGGTTGAACAGCGCAATCGCCAGCAGCACAGCCATCATCACGCGTGTGACGCCATGGCCGAGGCCGGCGTCTACCGCCAGATAATCGGCACCGGTTTCGCCGACTGTGGTGGACAGTATTTTGATGACCCAGAAAGCGAGCGTCACTTGCGGGACTTTATTGAGCCATTGTGCGGTGGATGAGGTTGAAGTGCTGGTCAGCGTGGACATGGCGTGTTCTCCGTTCGGGGTCTATTGGTGTTGGCACCAGTATTGCCCGACAAACTTAGCGCAGTCATAGCGGCGATCATTTACGTACCCATCCCCGCCGGATATAGGGTCCAAACAAGCCCCGGTGAATACGTAACGCAAGGTCATAGATGAACGGCAAATAAAAGCGCATCGCACGAAACGCCAACCCGCTACTTAGCAAGGCGACTGCAGCGGCGCCCGCCATGTCGACCGGAAAATGCACCCCGAGGTAAATTCTTGCCCATGCGACCGGTAGCCCCAGCACTGCCAGCATCACGCCAATCAAGCGCCAACTGCGATGCATGAGCAAGCTGAACGCAACGGCCCACAGTAGCGTCACGTGATCGCTTGGGAAAGAAGAGTCGGCAGCATGAGAAAGGAACGTATGCCCCAGACCGATCATGAACGGCCGCGGATGTTGCCACATCAGTCCGGTGATCTGATTGGAGAGCAAACCAGTCAGACCGGAAACGGTAGCGATGAGCATAATTTTCCGGGTCTGATCGCCGCCGCGTAGCCAACCGATTCCGATGAGGATCGGAATTATCCAAATGGCGTACTCGGCGAGAAAAGTGGCGATGGCCAGCAGCAATGTGCTTGGGTGTTCTGGTGCATTAATCCAGAGGAATAATGCGTGATTCAGGTGTTCCATGGGGTCTCCGTGACCGGGTCACCCATAGAGGTGACCCAGCTTTGCTCGCGTGTGCTCAATCTTTTTTGTCGTGCGCGTCATCGTGCTCCACGCTGTCCTCGGACGATGAGATGACCGAGCCCTTGACGGCATCCACTTTGACGTCGAAGACTTTGGCCCCGCTCACGACTTCGACGTCATAGCCCCAGCCCAGTGTAGAGTTCTCATACTCGGCACGCGACGCTTTGCCATTCGCGTGCTGCTCGGCCACGGCGACCGCTTGAGTAAGCGGAATTTTGGCCCTGATTACGGAAAGTGCATCGTTTTCCATCCCTCCTTGGGCGGCATAGGCGACGGTCCCGGCTGTGGCAATGGCGACAGCCAGAAGGGAAATTTTGCGGTGGCGATTCATGGTCGTTCTCCAAAATGAACGCAGGTATTTGCGCAATGGAGAGACTACGGAAGCTGACTTAGCAGACACTGAGCCGCTCGAAAATATTGTTGCGTGTTCTATTTTTCGTTTTTGAAACGTTGCGCAGCGTGGACCGGATGAAACGCTGCTACGTAGACACGAATTCAAACTTAATTTTCTGCAGTAGCTAGTCCCGCGGGACCCAAGGAGGCTAAGGACGTGACGCTGTATTGGCACCGCACCAGACACGACTATGGCGATTAACCATGTTTTACAACAGCGGCAAATGGCATAAGTCGGTTGATTGTTCCACTGTTTTCCGACTCCCTATTTTCCGCAGTTCACAATGATTTGGTCACAGATCAAAAGGAGAATTCATGCCAGTCAGCTTTCTCGCCAACGGTCAGCGCGAAAAATATGATCGCTTTGCCGGTCCACCTTCGCCCCAAGACCTTGCCCGGTATTTTCATCTGGACGACGCCTACCACGCGCTGATTGCGCAAAAGCGCGGCGCGCACAATCGGCTTGGTTTCACAGTCTAACTCGGCACTGGCCAAGTAATTGCACACAGGGACTTCGGAGGTGACTAGTGCCTACAGCACTGGAGAACAGCGGTGGGAGCATGCGATCGAAATTCGCGCGCACTATGCCTAGGCCGAAATCACAGAACGGGGGCGCGGCGTAAAACTTTGGACTGGTTTATCCCATAATGCCAAGACTCTCTCGGTATTCGAGCGGGCTGAGTGAACCACGAGAAATCTTGATGCGATTGCGAAAACTGTTGAGAGCGTGCGTACCGCGCTTGAGAAGTTCGTCGAAGCGATCATGCGTGCTCTGAAAGCACTTTTCCCGTCAACCAGAGGCTCGCGTCCGTGAAATCTGGCACGGCATGCAAGAACTCGTTCGTGATCGACTAAAAAAGCGTCAAAACGCGTGTTTACAACACGGCGGGTTTTTCTCGCCGTAGAATTTTATTTATGCAGTGATCAAACGATTTCCTGGTCGTTTGAGCAGTGGACAACGGGATTCAGGATCCGTGTAGGCGAAAACACTTTTTAGCTCGATCGCCCGGGCTAACTCCACACTCATTGCACATGAACACATATACCCACGAGACCCTCGACATCGACGAAGCTGCAGCACTGATGAAAGCGCAGACTGACACCGTTCAGCAAATTGCCCGCCGCGGCGATTTGCCTGGCGCAAAAATTGGGAAGGCTTGGGTTTTCATGCGATCGGATGTTATCGCGTATCTGCGAAAAACGATCGATGACGAAACGATTCGGCGCCGTCGAGAGTACCGCGTTGCCCCGGTCGCAGCGCTGGTGGTGAAGCCTCAGCATGGACGCAGCCGGCCGCGCCCAGTGCTCCCATCGCTAGCTTGATCAATACGTCTTTTCGGCGAGATCTGATCCGCGCAAACTTAGGTATCTGTGAAGCGTCCTGGGGTCGTTATGCCCCGTTATTTTAGCGATCAGCTCCGCGCTCATCTTCGTTCTGAGAAAAAGGCGGCAAATCGCTTCATGACGAGTGTCGTGAAACTTGAAGTCAGGGAGCTTCGCTTCTTTGAAGACGTTCCGGAAAATGCGCGATACTTCTGCAGTCGTTTCGTCGAGCTCTGAGACCGTCGTTCCGCCTGTCCAGTAGGGGAAGATTCGGCTGCCGCGCTTCTTGATCAATGCGGCGTTCGCTGTCATGTATTTTTTCAGAGCTTTAGCGGCCGGCGTAGTGATCGGAACTTGCCGGTCTTCCCCATTTTTTGTGTTCGTCAGAAAAATTGTCTTCATCGGGAAGCTGATCTGATCTTCTGTGAGCGTGTAAATCTCACGCATACGCATTGCGCTATCGAGCGCGACCGCGACGAAGGTAAGTTCATCCTGGCGGTTTTCGAGAAGCGCGAGCAGTCTCTCTTCTTCGTCTTCGTGCAGTCGACGATTGCGCTTTACATGCGTTTTCTTTTTCTGACCCTCTTCAGTCAGGTACTTCTCGTCTTCACTGGTGTATGTCGCAAACCCATGCTTCAGCGTCAGCAGTGGATTTGTCACGAGGATATTTGGGTGATCGCGCGTCATCCAATCGAGGCACCGCCGCAACGCACCCACCCTGTGGTTGATCGTTGACGGCGCGAGATTGTTCTCTCGCTTGAGCGTGTTCACCCAGTCTCGACACCAAGCGTAATTCAGATCGTCAGTGAAAACGTCTGCAAGCGTTTCGCGCAGGGTGTTGAGCACCATCTCTTCTGAATGCTTCACACCGCCGGCTTTGAGGTACTCAAGGATGCAGTGCGATAACGACCAGGTATTCCTCTGGACCTTTTTGTCGTTCAGTCCCGCTGGCACGATGCCTTGCTTCAGCAGTCGCTCTAGCCGATCGCCATACTCTTGCGCTGCTTGATGCGTATCGAATGTTGAGTAGAAAGGCTCGTCGAGCAGGCGCTTGTTTTCAACCCGAAGCTGAAAACGGCCATTGCGTGTGGTTTTGATAGAAGGCATGCCGAGAAATATACCGGAATCTCACGGCAGTTTGGCCGTATCACGCGTGGTCGGACCAAAATAAATCGTGGTCGGCCGCTCTTTCGAACTAGTTTCTGCTGTACTGAAACCCAGTATTTTTAAGCAACAAAATCTGTAAGTAATTGATTTTATTAATTAATTTTGGAGGCGGGGGTCGGGTTCGAACCGGCGTAAACGGCTTTGCAGGCCGCTGCATAACCACTTTGCTACCCCGCCGCGGTGGACATTGTAACTGCCTAATCGACTGCATGCATCTATCGAATCGGCTTTTCAGAAAATCGTTTGGATCGATCCTCTGACAAAGAAAAGGGAAGCTGAAACAGCTTCCCTTAATCTGGAGCGGGAGAAGAGGCTCGAACTCT
>AEPR01000113.1 GCA_000195205.2 Oxalobacteraceae bacterium IMCC9480
TGGGCACGATACCGCCGTGCCCACCCTCCGAGGATACAAGCCGATCGCCTTACGATCAATTTGAGAGCCACTATGAAATCACTTTCCAAGCAAGACGCCGCCGACTTCCTCGTCACCGCAACGATTACCGAAACCAGTATCGAGGAGGGCATCGAGATTGCCCATCGCGGCACCAGCGCCGACGGTACGCCGTTTGTGCTGATCAATGGCCGGGATGACGGTATGGCGCTGCTCTTCACGACTGAATTATCAAACGCACTTGAAACGCTAGGCCTGCTCTGATGGACTTCCAGACCTGAAACAGGCTTCCGGCAACAATTTCCAGCAATGATTTGATCGGTCCTTCCGGGGCGCTCATCGGTGACGTTCGCGCAGTTTCACGCACTTCCTTCACCCGATGCTGGATTTTTTCCTGCGAATGGGGCTGCTGACTGACACGTTGTCCGTTGCCGGTGGCCGCTGCAAAAACGCCGGCACTTTCGCTGCGGTGAGCCGGTTGATCTGTTGCAGAAACCGCGGATCGACTTCGCGGATGCCGTAGTGGTCGCCCAGATGGGCGGCGATATGCAGCATGAGCGCAGAGGCGACTTCGGCATCGGCTTCGGCGCGGTGGGCCGTGCCTTTGAAGCGGATGCCCAGCGAGTTCGCCAGCGCGCCCAGTGCATAGCTGCGTAATCCGGGAAAGACGCGCCGGGATAACTTGACCGAACAGATGACGCCGGCGTGAGCTGGCACGATGCCAAGACGGGCGCTCTCGGCCAGCAGAAATTTTTCATCGAAACTGACGTTGTGGGCGGCCAGCGCATCGCTACCGATGAAGCGCACCAGCTCCGGCATGACCTGTTCCACAGGCGGTGCTCGATCGACCATCGCTTGCGTGATGCCGGTGAGCTGGCTGATGAAGGGCGAGATCCGGACATCGCAATTGATCAGCGAGACAAAGCGATCGACCACGACGCCGCCGACGATGCGTAACGCGGCGACTTCGGTGACGCGGTCGCCCAGTGCGGGACTCATGCCGGTGGTTTCGAAGCCCATCATGACGACGGGTTGGATATACATGGTGTGCGGGGTGGGGCTGGCGGGCAAGGGCGCTCAGTCTAGCGCAAGCGAATGGCTTGGGCGGGTTTTGATGCAAGCTAGATAGGTAGTAGCCCGGATACCTTTTTTGGCCGCCCGCCGCGTTGGCCGTTTTTGCGGGCCGCGACGGCTTTGGCTTCGCTCGATGTTTTGCCACCGGCTCTGCCGATTTGTGCCGCCATCCAGCGCTTTGATCCAAGGAATCCTTCCAGCAGCGCCGGGATATCGAGGTCGACATCCAGCTGGGGGAAATGCACTCCCAGACCGGACGGACTGATGACCGCATCGGCCAACTCCTCTGGGTGCGCCTTCTCCAATCCTTGTACATCACGCGGGAAAAATGCAATTTGCAGTCCGGAGGCAAGCGTGATTACGACGCGGGCTGCGCGCTTGTCGTACCGCACGTTAAGTGCTTCCGGGAAGGCCGCTTTTTTAGCTGCGCCGCGCTGGTTCGCGGCGGCAAAATCGGTATCAGTAATTGCCATGGTGTTGTCTCCATGCGGCGCATAGCGCCGCCAGGTTTGCCGACAGTTCGTCAGCGATTTTCCCCAGTTCTTTTTGCGAGAATCCGTAGTTTTCGCGCAATTCCGGAAGCCCTTGCGGGCAATGCAGGTTGAATACTACCTCGCAGCCCTTTCCCTGAATATGCACATGGGCGGGGCGATGGTCGTTGGGGTAGATGACCACGCGTAAACCAAACATTGTCAGTGCAGTTGGCATTTTATAGGAACCTAAGCCGGTTGGGTTATGTGTTTCCGGCCGTCGTTCGCGGCAGTCGTTTCACAACGCCATCCTGGCGCGGGCAGGCTGTCAGCGCTGTGAGCTGGTCATCGGCGCGTGGCGATGGCCAAGTCCTATTGATGGGTGTATCCATCAGAAGACGAACCGTGCGTGAACTCCTGATTCGCATTACTGCACGGTGCGATTCATGTTCAGTCACGACGTCACTATTTGTTTTATGCGTTGAGGAAAGCACGGCGTTTGAATAGTAAGCTGGCGGCTTTCGCCAATAAGAGCGACTTCCCCTCTGGAGACCCCCGCATGAAAATCGTCGACATCCGCGAAAAAACCATCCCGATTAGCTCCCCGATCCGCAATGCCTATATCGACTTCAGCAAGATGACGTTGAGCCTGGTGGCGGTCGTCACCGATGTCATCCGCGACGGTAAACCGGTGATCGGCTACGGTTTTAATTCGAACGGGCGCTATGGCCAGGGCAAGCTGATGCGCGAACGGTTTATCCCGCGTCTGCTGGAAGCCGATCCGCTCAGTCTGGTCGATGACAGCGGTAGCAACCTTGATCCGCACAAAATCTGGAACTGCATGTTCACCAACGAAAAGCCGGGCGGCCATGGCGAGCGTTCGGTGGCGATCGGAACCATCGACATGGCGGTCTGGGATGCCGTGGCCAAGATCGCCGGCCAGCCCTTGTTCCAGTTGCTGTCCGACCGGTACGGCAACGGCACGCCGGACCGGAATATTTTTGTTTATGCGGCGGGCGGCTATTACTATCCGGGCCAGAGTCACGACCAGCTCAAGGACGAGATGCGCAGCTACATCGACCGCGGTTACACGGTCGTCAAGAAGAAGATCGGCGGTGCCTCGCTGGACGAAGATTTACGCCGCATCGATTCGGTCCTGAGCGTGCTGCAGGATGGCCAGAAGCTGGCGGTCGATGCGAACGGACGCTTTGATCTCGATACCGCAATTGCCTACGCGAAGGCGTTGTCGCAGTACGACCTGTTCTGGTACGAAGAAGCCGGTGACCCGCTCGACTTCGAATTGCAGGCGACGCTGCGCAACTACTATGCAAACCCGATGGCGACCGGCGAGAACCTGTTCTCGATGCAGGATGCGCGCAACCTGATCCGCTACGGTGGTATGCGCGCTGACCGTGACTGGCTGCAGTTCGATTGCGCACTGAGCTACGGGCTGGTCGAATACCTGCGCACGCTGGACATGCTGCGCGAACACGGCTGGTCGGCCAAGCGCTGCATCCCGCATGGCGGCCATCAGATGTCGCTCAATATTGCCGCCGGCCTGGGGCTGGGCGGTAATGAATCCTATCCGGACCTGTTTCAGCCGTATGGCGGTTTTCCGGATGGGGTGAGGGTCGAGGACGGCCACATCTTCCTGCCGGAATTGCCGGGGCTGGGTTTCGAAGGCAAGGCGGATTTGTATCGGGAGATGGTGAAGCTGACGCAATAGCCGGCCCGCGAGGGGCCGGGCTGGCATCGTCTTACTGTTTTTTGTAGCGCAGCCAGACGCTGCCGCCTTCCTGGATTTCGGCCGAGGTCAGGGTCAGGTAGGCCGGGTTGGTCCAGGTCTCCTTGCTGACTTCGAACGAGGCCGGATGGTCGCCGCGGCCGTCGATCAACGGCAAGACGAGGACACTGACTTCGTCGACCAGTCCGGCGTTGACGAAGGATCCGCTGACGTGCGGGCCGCCTTCGACGATCAGGCGCTTGGTGCCAAGTTCGTCGGCGAGGAGGGCCACGACTTTGGCGAGGTCAATTTCGGTCTTGCCGCCGAAGAGGTACGACACCTTGATTGATTGCAGGTAGGCGAGGTAATCATCGGCGACTGCTTCGGTGACCACGGCGACGACATGCGAGTCGAGTGCTTCGTTGCTCTTCCACTCGACCTTGCCGTGCGGATCGATGGCCACTGCGTAGCAGGCAGCATCTTTGTTGGCAAAGTAATGGGTGCGCGGGATGGGCTTGGTGGCAAGTCCTGCCGGATAGCCTTCGCCGTGGGCGATTTCCTGCATCGTGACGCGGCCGCAGATCCAGGCGTCAAACTTGAATTGCTTGGCGAGTGTTTCGTAGAGTGCGCCTGCGTTATTTTTGAAAGGACGGTCCCAGCCGTCGGTGAGGGCGTGGCCATCGAGTGACGACATCATGTGGCAAATGACATAAGGCTTCATGCAAAACTCCTGACAGTATCTGGTGATGAATCCGTCCGGATGGGCATGCGCGGCATGATCAGCGCAAGGCCATCACGGTGCGATTCCGGGAAGAACGAATTTCATCTTACCGGTTTTAAAAGATACTGGCTCGGTGGCGTTTTGTCATCGGGGGCTGTGTTAATACCCGATATACCGGCCCGGCCGATGCCAGGCGATCACCATTGCGCTCATCGAAAATGCACTGAGCGCCGACCATGCCAGCCGGTCCGGTGCGATCACTGTTGTCGATATCAGCAAGATGCCAATGTCGATGATGATCTGACTGCGGCCGGCATTGATGCCGCGCTTTTTTTGCAGCCACAGCGTAATGACCCCTGTACCACCGACGCCTGCACCGTGGCGGGCAAGGGCGAGGATGCCCATTCCGCACAGGGTGCCTCCGGCCAAAGCGGCAAAGGCCGGACTGATGAAATCGATGTGCAGGGCTTTTGGCATCAGCGTCATCAGGCAGGTAACGCCGAGATTGACCGCAATCGTCTTCAGGGCAAATTGCCATCCCATTGCGAAATAGGCGAAGACGAAAAACGGGATATTGACCAAGGTAAAAATAAGGCCGACGGGAAGCGGAAAGACGTAGGAAGCCAGCAACGCGATGCCGGCGATGCCACCGGTCACGAGACCGGCGGTTTTCAGCAGCAGCAAACCGATGACGATGAAGGTCAGGCCGATGATGAGTGCGTACACGTCTTCGGTCAGGCTGTGCGGATGTCCGCCCGGGGGCGGGATAGTCAACTTGCTCATGCTATTCACGTCAGGCGATGCACCCATGATTCGGTATCTTCCAGGCGGCCGCGCTGTATGCCGGTCAGCAGATCGCGGATGCGTGTCGTAACCGGACCGACGGCACCGTCGGCGATAACGAGCTCGCCGCCGGCATGGCGAATCCGGCCTACGCCGGCAATTACTGCTGCCGTACCGCAAGCAAAGACTTCACGCAGTTCGCCGCTGGCGATATCGGCGCACCACTGGTCGAAGCTGTACGGGCGCTCTTCGACCGTCATGCCTTCGCGCCGTGCCAGGTCGATGACAGAGCTACGCGTGATACCAGGCAGGATCGTGCCGCTCAATGGCGGGGTGACGAGTGTGCCGTCTGCCATGCAGAAAAAGACGTTCATGCCGCCCAGTTCTTCGACCCAGCGATGTTCGACTGCATCAAGGAACACCACCTGGTCGCAACCGTTAGCCGTTGCCTGAGCTTGCGCCAGCAAGCTCGCCGCATAGTTACCGCCGCATTTCGCTGCACCGGTACCGCCAGGCGCGGCGCGGGTATATTCATCCGACACCCAGACGGTGACGGCAGAATCGCCATTCTTGAAGTAGGGACCAACGGGTGACGCGATGACACAGAAAATATATTCAAGTGACGGGCGCACACCGAGAAACGTTTCGGAGCCGAACATGAATGGACGCAAGTACAAGCTGCCATCTCCTTCGGGTACCCAGTGCATGTCGATCTTGACCAAGGCTTCGACGGCCGCCAGGAACAGGCTGTCTGGTACGGGTGTCATTGCCATGCGTGCGGCGGAGCGCTGGAAGCGGTGTGCATTTTCTAGTGGACGGAACATCAGAATGTCGCCGTCGGCACCGCGGTAGGCTTTCATGCCTTCAAAAATCTGCTGTGCGTAATGCAGGGCGGCGCACGCCGGGTCGAGCAAAAACGGCTTCCTGGATTCGACCTTTGCGTCGTGCCAGCCTTGCGCTTCATTCCAGCGCACAGTGACCATATGGTCAGTAAAGACGCGGCCAAAGCCCGGGTTGGCCAGCAGGCCGGTAACCTCCGCAGTGGTGGCCAGTTGCGGATGGGTTTCCTGAGTGAACAGCCATTCTGTATTCGTCATCGTATTTTTCAATGCAAAAGTGGAAGCGAGAATTATGCGCTTTGCGACGGTCGCCACCAACTGGCAACAATCCTATTTCGCAATTAATTCGCCGGAAAATGCCTGCCGTCGACGATATCTTGTCGCCCTATCGAGGCGCTTGAAAATATCATGCCGCAAACACTTGCGCTGAAGGTGTGACATCGCTATAGTTCGCCTCCTGCTTCAGCGACAT
>AEPR01000112.1 GCA_000195205.2 Oxalobacteraceae bacterium IMCC9480
CCGCTACATCAACGTCAGCGCGCTATTTGACCCGCCCCCATCAGCCGCAACAAGGTGACCGTGCTCAGTCAGCGCGTGGCACCCGCACTGACGGCAGGCTTATTTGAAGCGCACATGCTGCAGCACGCTCGTGAAAATCGGATTCTTCTCCGGGGGAGTCGAGCGGGGGTAGTTGCTCTTCAACGATGAGCCGACAATGGAACCGACGGGTACTGGCCGACACGAATGGGAGCGCAAAGAGCGCTGAACCCAAACTGAAAGGACTTGCACCGTGGGAAATTGTCTTGGCCGCTACGAGCCGCCCCCGGCACATGTTGCCCCTCCACGCGCCAGAGCTGAAACACCGCCTTCGATGGATGCCGCTGCACCAATGTTGCCACTCCCGCCAGCCATGGACGCGGTTGCGTCCGCTAGCCGTCATCCTGCCGCCGCTGCCCCTGCGAGCCACCAGGACAACTCGCACCAGATGCACCGGCAAACACGCCTGGTCCTGCAAGCCTGGCGCGAGCAGGCCCAAGGCGAAACGGATGAGGCGATGCAACGCCTCAACGACCTGATGGAACGCGGCGGACATGCGCTGAACTGGTCAGGGCTGAAGCTGACGAGTCTGCCCGACTGCTTCGGACAACTCCGGTTTATCGAGCAACTCGACCTGGGTGACAACGCCCTGACGAGTCTGCCCGACAGTGTCGGCAAGCTCACTGGTCTGACCCATCTCGATGCCCGAAAAAATGCGCTCATCACGCTATCGGCCTGTGTCACGAAACTTCACGGCCTGAAACGATTGAATCTGGACGGCAACCAGCTGGAAGAACTTCCTCGTGACATGCAACGCCTGACCGCATTGCGTGAATTACGACTGTGCAACAACCGGATTGTCCGTGCCGACGGGCACTTTTCCACCATGACAGCATTACTGGAACTGAATCTGGAACGCAATCCGATACGCATGACGCATGCCGACCTGAATGGACTGGGGCCGACAACACTGGTGCATGCGCAGAATGCGTACCTCGCCCCGGAGGACAAGGCGCTCCTCATAGAAGGCACCGCGAACAACCGCCCGCTGCCCTGCGTCTACCTGTCCAGCGAATTGGAGACACTGTCACACCGTGATCCGGCTGACAACACCGTCGACCCGATCTCTACCAGAGAACCCGGCCGCCGCATCCAGTTGCTCTTGGAAGCAGCATCGCACCTTACTTCACGACTCGATACAGAGATGCAGCAAGTGACGCTCGGCAGCCGCCGCCTGACCCGGAAAGATTGTCTGTTGATGGCATTAGAAACAGCACTCGAACATCACCATGACCTGATTCCGGTGATCAGCTATCGCCTCGTCCATGACCTGCCGGACGATACGGCCCGCTTCGAGGCCTTCGGCAGTCATCTCGAGCGCGAGAGGATCATCGAGTGGTCAAACAGGACGAACCTGCCTGTGAAAACGGTCGTCAACGATGACGCGGCAAATGTAGGTAAGCAGATGCGCACGTTAGATGGCCAGAATGTGCACGCGAACGTTGTCCTGATCGCCGGCACAAACACCCTTGAGCGCATCAGACAACGCGTACCCGTACCGCTGTCAGAAGCACAGACCCGCGCCGGCATCGCTGCACATTTGCGCGCAACGCGTGCCCCGGCTGCTGCCTTGCGCGGCCTGGAACAAGTCATGAACAGGACCGCTATGTTGAATAACTTCAACGCCAGTGGTGCCTCCGCCATGGCCTTGATGTGGACGTACATCACGCAAACCGACGAACAGCCGCTTCGACAGAATCTGCTTGAGGCCATGCAGAACCGGTTAAGTGACATCAACGCCAACATTTGCGCCACTGGCGTCATTCAGCGCGTCATCGACATTCCTAACTCAGTCGACTTTTCGGTGACAGCAGCAATTTCCGTGGAACAGCTACGCGACGAAATGCGCCAACTGGCGGGCGCCGTGAATGATGAATTTGACGCAATGGCAGGCGACGTGAACGAGGCGTTCGGAGCACAGTCCCCCACACCAACCGGGCCCTCCCAGGCAATGGACTTATCTCCGGATGCGCTGCTGGAAGACCTCGCTCCCTTACCACGAGATTTTGCTGCACTTGAACGCCTGATGCTGAAAGGTCTTGAATCCGGCCAAGGAATTGTTGAATTTGTGTCGCGTCGGCAGCAGTCCCACACAGGCGAGCTAAAAGCGATCATCGCAATACTCCGCAACCTTCCCGAATTCGCCAGTGGCAACTTGCAATTTGGCAATCGCTATCAAGTCGATTCCGTTACTTCGATCAACGAGGCTGACGCACCTGAGACCAACGATCATCTGCTCGTGCAAATGACCGTGCGTGACACACACACGGAAGCGCAAAAAGTCGTTCCACTGACGCAAATCGGCTTGAAATTTACCGACAGAATATTGCGCAGCAAAGAGATCGAACGTGCCGATGTGCTTTTCGAACAGCATCTAGACCACATTGCCGATCCTGATCGTCGTGGCGAATTACCTGTGATGGTGTCGGGCGGCGGAACGGGACGCAATCTCCTTTTGCGCGCATACCGTCAGATCCGGGAAGGTATCCGGGATGACGTGGTCCGTGGTGTCGCGGATCTCGACGCGACACTGGCACGGTTGGCCGAAATCAGCGTGCAGGTGAGTGGGAAAAGTGTTGCATTTTCTGCGGAACAAATCGCCGAAATGAAAACCCCGCTACTGCGTGAACTGGAATCCCCCCAGGCAGCGCGCCAGGCGGCGCGTCGGAGGCAGCAACAAGACCTGCTCGACGCGGAAACCAGTGCGATCAAACGCGAAATGTTCCAGCAGAAGACACATCTCGAACTGGTCCTGCTGCGAGGAATAAATGCCGATCTCGTGTCCACAGAAACCGAGCGGATCTTTCCGGCGGGGATGGTGCTTTGACCTTGCACGATCCGACATCCCGCAATGCAATGCATGCCAACTTCCATATGTACCGAAAACAAATAACCCTGAGATGAATCGAATATCGCCATGACTAATCCCCTCCCCCCAATCGTTCCCACGTCGTCACGCTTTCTGGCAGACCACACGGCAGCAGCAGCAGCATCGTCCAGCCGCACTGAATTGGCTGAAGCGGGGCAAGCTTCATCGTCACGGGAACCACCCCGTCCATGTGCAAACACGCAGGAATCGCGCCTTCGCAGCGCCAGCCCACGAAGGCAAAATTCCATTGCAGATACTTGGACAAAGTTGCTGAACAACCTGAATACGTTGACCAGGGCACTCGCGAAAAAAATGGCCCGCGACGGAGCGTATGCAAGCAAGGACGACGTCGAACACAATGCGACCAATGTCCGCTGCCCGAGCAAGGACATGGTGACGATCGACGATCCGTGGCGATATCCCGCGATACCGATACATCGCAACCTGCATGCCACCACATTGCATTTCACGCCACCGACACCTGGTGCCGCCCGCCCAACGTATATCGCTGCGCAATCTCCGATTCCCGAAAAAGGTGCCGCCGACGGGTTTTTCGCCTGTGAGAAATTTCTGGCGAAAGCCCTTGAATCCGGGTTGGGCATATTCCAGTTTGTCGCGCCATCAAAAACCGGGGAAGCCGGCTACATCAGCAAGCGGTCAATTATTGGTCAGCTGACTGAAAAAATTAACCAACCCGGAGGAAAAGACCTGCTCATAGGAGGGCGCTACACGCTGAAAAATTTTGGTCCGTTGGAAACCACCTATGCGGACGGCTCTGTCGAGCACAGCGATAAGCACTATGCCCTTGAGGTCGAAGATACCAAAGGCGTTGGCAATCCACCCCCCCGGGTTCGCATTATCCTGACCCAAGCGCAAGTTGCATTCGACAACAAGGTGGTGGCCGCAACAGACATTCGCCAGGCAAGCGAGTTGATGGACGAATTACACAAGCAGGCAGGCCCAGAGCACAAATGCACGATGGTCGTCAGCCATGCGGGTATCGGGCGAAATGCGACAGTAATCGCTTATCGTGAAATGCACGACCGCATTGAAAACGGGACGATCAGCAATCCCGAAGATCTCGAAGCGGCGCTGGAGAAATTGATCATGGAGGGTCGCGCTGCCCGTGGCCCGCAATTTGTGCACTCGGAAGAACAGGTCCGTGAGTTGGCATCGACATTGAAGGAGGATTTGGAACGTAAAACTCAGCTGAAGGACTCTGACGTTGGTCGACAAAGCCGTAATGCGGCAAGCGAACCTGTTAATCCGTCGGTATCGCACTGGATAATGCCAGTTGAGGAAGCCAGACCGGCAACAGCGCCAACTGCTCTAGCGGCATCAAAAGAAGTTGTTGCAGCTGCACTTGAAAACTTGTTTCAGTTGCAAGACACGCCGGGTGATGGCAATTGTTTGTTTCATGCATTGGAAGGTGATCTCCATAATGGTTTCTGCCAGCTACCCTACGACGAAGTAGTTGCTGTTCGAAACAAGGTTGCGGATGTACGGAAAAATGAACCTGACAATACGCCCAAAAGGCTGGAGTACAACTGCAGCCAGATTATTCACGAGTTGGATCGCAGCAAGCAGACATGGTTTGAAATACCTGAAGACAAAATGGTAAGCAATGAAAGGTACGCCGATTTTCAGCGACGACCCGGTGTCTATGCTGGAGACGATGAAATCGCGCAGTGGCCTAAAGTGAAGGGGAATGAGGGTGTAACGGTTATTGTTGTGGACGCAGTCGCAGAAAACCCTTACATCAAGACCTATCCGAGCGAGGGCAAAACTTCTGTGGAAAAGATCGATTTATTAGGA
This sequence comes from Oxalobacteraceae bacterium IMCC9480, assembly GCA_000195205.2. Classification (GTDB taxonomy): domain Bacteria; phylum Pseudomonadota; class Gammaproteobacteria; order Burkholderiales; family Burkholderiaceae_D; genus Actimicrobium. Next base: position 4,763 of record AEPR01000112.1, read on the forward strand.
ACTACTGCCGACCAGATACGAGAGCAGGTCATTGCCAGACTCGAAAATTGTTTCGATCCGGAATTTGATCCGAAAGGATTGTCACCCGTGAAATATCGCGTGATTCTCCGGCAAGGCAGCCACTTTCAACGCATTGTCGGACTTAGGAACGATAAAGAACGCGAACACACTGATAGCCAACTTAAAAAGCAAAAAAAAGAAAATGAAGCAATAGACCGCGACGTTCAAGAAACGCTAATCAAGCGTGGTGGTGTTTGGACCGACGAGGCTATTGCTAGTGCACAGGCTGAGGTTGCGGCACGAAGAGCAAAGCAACCCGGTTTTATCAACTCAGTTAAAGCATGGATATCGAAAAAAGTCGGGTAAATCATAGCCATTTGAAGCGCCTCATCGATCCCTGCATTCTGCATCCCGTCATAACTGAACCAGCGATCAGAACATCGCCGGAAAATCAGGACCGGATTACGAATTACGGAATGCGGGTTACAGAGAGCGATGCGTCGCGCGTCGGCAGTTGCTGTCCCGGTTAGCAGGCTCTGAAATCAGTATCGTAGGGTGCAATACCCGAAGGGCATTGCACCGA
>AEPR01000111.1 GCA_000195205.2 Oxalobacteraceae bacterium IMCC9480
CAACCGATATGCCAGCGCGGCCCGAACAGGTCAAACACGTGACAGCGCGATCACATCCCGGCCGGCATGCCGATGCCGTAACCTTGCACGCCATCGACTTTCAGGGTGGCCAGCATCGCGCGCTCGGCGTCTGTCTCGACCGCCTCGGCGATCACCTGCACATCCAGGCCGTGGGCGATCTTGCAGATGGCTTCGACCAGAAACTGGTTGTCGCGCTGCGTATCGATGGCCCGGATAAAGCTGCCATCGATCTTAAGGTAATCAAGTTTGAGCGTAGCCAGATAGCCGAACGAGGCAAAGCCGCGGCCGAAATGGTCCATGCCGAACTGTCCGCCATGGCGGTGCACGATATTGACCAGCGTGCGCAAGGACTCAAGGTGATCGAGCGCACCGTATTCCGGCACCTCGAACGCAATCCGCTTTGCCGCCACCGGATCGGCCCGCAGGGCAGCATCGAGCCAGGCAACAAAACCGGCATCCTGCAGCGTTGCCGGGAACAGGTTGACGGCGACGATGCTGTCGCCATAGCGCCGCTGCTGCAGGCGCGCCAGCACCTCGGCCACCACCAGCCGGTCGATCTGCTGGATCAACCCGAGCCGCTTGGCCATCGGCACGAACACCACCGCCGGGATCAGTTGACCATCCTCGCCGGTGACCCGCAGCAGCGTCTCGTAATGCAGCACGGTGCGCTCACCGCTATTGCGCAATACCGGTTGCAGATGCAGCACGATGTTCTTGCGTTCGATCACGTCGCGCAGGAATTCGCTCCAGCGCGTGGCCGTCAAGGCAACCACGGCTGCGCCGCGACTGACATGGACGTGCAGGGTATTCGGCCCCTTGTTCTGCGCGGCACGCAAGGCCGTATCGGCTTCGGACAGGAACTCGCTGGCGCTCTGGTGCCGGTACATCGCCATGCCGACATGACCGACATCGTCACTGCCGGCCAGGCCGCGCTGGTGCAACTGCGGCAGCGCAGCGGCCAGCCGTTCGCCAAGCGCGATGGCTTCGTGTTCGCTCACGTTCGACAGCACCAGCACAAAAGTGGCACCGGCCAGATGTGCCACAAAACAATCCGGACCGGCCTCGGCTTGCACGACCTCGTCAATCACATGGACGGCCCCGCGCAGCAGCTCGTCGCCGGCGGTGTAGCCGCGCTGCTCGTTAAGTGTCTTGAATTCCTTGAGCTCGAGCAGCAGCAGCGCACCGGTGTGGAATTCATCGTCCGAGGCCAGCAACTGTTGCAACTGCATATCAAAATAGCGCCGGTTGGCCAGCCCGGTTAGCGCATGGCGGTAGCTGTCGGTGCGCAAGCGCTCCATCGCTTCGGCCTGGTCGTCGAACATTGCCTTGATCTTGCGGGTCATGCGGTTCATCGCGACGACGACGCTGCGCAGTTCCAGCGTCCACGGCAGCTTGTCCTGGACCGGATATTCGCGGTCGCAGATCGCGCGGGCCTGCGCTTCAACCAGATGCAGCGGTCGCAATATCAGGCGCAAGGCGAGCATGGCCAGCAGCGACGTGATCACCAGCGTGGCAAAGAACCACCAGAACGACTTGACGCTGCTGGTCCACAGCGCGGCATACGCCGTCGCCGGATTGGCGGCCACGGTGATGGTACCGGCCTGCTGCCAGCCGGCCATGATCAGGGCCTGGCCGCGCGGCGTCTCGATCGGCAATGCGCGCACGAACCAGGCCGGCACATCCGGTATCCGGGCCGGTGCCAGACGCTGCACCAGCGGCTTGCCATCGAGTCCGGCCACCGTCACTTCCTGGTAATAGCCACTGTCAAAAATCAGGCTGACCTTGCTGTCGACCAGGATCATGTCGCGCTCGGCGAAATCCTGCGACAGGCTCAGACCGAGCGAGGTCGCCGTGTCCTGCGAAATAGTCTTGAGCTGGTTGTCGAGGTAGGACCGCGCGTCCGAGACGCTGATGGCGACGGTGCCGGCAAACAGCAGCAGGAACAGCGCGATGATCACGGCAGTAAGTTGTCGCAGGAGAGTCATGATTTCCTTGGGAGTGTGTTCAGGCGATGCATCAGTCGAATTCCTTGCCCATGCGCGCAATGAGTCCGCGCCACAGGCTGATATTGCCCGAGCCGCCCTTGACGGCCTTGCCGTCGCCGCGCGCCTTGGCCAGCCACAGGCCGTCACCATTGAAGCTATAGACCGGCGTCAGGTCGGGTCGCTGCGAGGCCGGCTTGATTTCGGGGATCAGGTTATCCAGCACCAGCGGCATGGCCCCCGGCGTGGCGTAATAGGTCAGTACCATATGCGCCTGGCTGACCGGATTGTAGTCACGCGCTTTGACATACGTGATGCGCAATTTGTCGATCGACACGCCGAGCGCCACCAGCGAAAAATACTTGGCAATCGAAAAATCCTCGCAGTCGCCGCCGTTGCTGGCCAACATTTCGGTCGGTGTCGCCCAGTAGTCTTCGCGGCCCCAGTGCTCGAGGTCGGAGACGAACGGTATCGTATTAAAGAAATCATTGACCAGCCTGAGTTTGTCGGCTTCGGGGAGCCCGTGCGCACCACCGACCAGCTGCTGCCACGCCACCAGTCGCTGGCGCGCACCCGCACCGTACTTGAGTTCGGCACCGGCCAGCACGCGTGCCGGCAAGACGATGTCGGACTCGACCGAGCGCACGCCGGCGATGCCGCTGCACAGCAGCGCCAGCAGCAACAGGCAGCGGCCGGCCAGCTGACCAATCCGTCCCGGATCAGGCATCGGCTTGGACGACACGCGAGCATGAAAAAGCGGCAGCGCGCCGGCGCGACCGCGAAGCTGTTTCCGGCATTGTCATCACCATATTGGATGCGCCGCGTGACTGCATGAAGCCTGCCCTGTCATGAAAAATGCGCTGTTCCGGCCCGGAAACAGCGCAGGCGGCCGGTCCGGAACTAGTTCTTTGCGGTAATGTTCGACCCCGAGGTCGCCAGCATACTCTCAGGACGCGGCGCCACCCCTAATGCATTGAGTAATTGCCCCATGTCAGCCAGCACGCGGTACTTGGCAAAGACTTCCAGATACTGTCCGTTGACGTAATTCGAGGCCGCCGTGTAGGTCTCGTTTTCCGAATCCAGCATGTCGAGCAGCGTGCGCTGGCCGATGCTGAATTGCTTGGTGTAGGCATCGCGGGTCAGTGCGCTGGACTCGGCATGCTGGCGCAGCGACGGCATCCGGATTTGCGCCGAGGTCAGTGCATTCCACGACAGCCGCGTGCTCTGGTCGACCTGCCGGTACGTGCGGTTCATGATTTCACGTGCTTCGCCGGACAAGGCAACGGTTTCATTGAGGCGCGCCGTATCCGAGCCACCGTTGAAAAGATTCCAGCGCAATCGCAGCATCGCGAAGCGGGAGTCGTTGCGACCCGGCACACCATCGATATTGCTGTTGACCGTGGCACCGAGTTGCAGATCGAGGCGCGGCGACATGGGTGCCTTGGCACCGGCGATCTGGGCATTGGCGGCATCGAAATCGGCACGGGCCGACTTGAGGGTCGGATGGTTATCGATGGCGGTTGTCAGTGCGGCTTCCAGCGAGGCCGGAATCAGGCTGGCAGGTGGTCCGTCGACCTTGCTCAGATTGACAGGCGCACTGCCGACGACGCGCAGAAAGTTGATTTCGGCATCGCGCAGGTTGGCTTCGGACGACGTCAGATTGGCCTTGGCCAGACCCTGGCGCGCACCGATCTGCTCGAGGTCGGCTTTGCGCCCGACGCCACTGTCGCTGCGGATCTTGATCTGGTCGAAGGTGCGCAAGTGCACGTCGGCATTGGCGGTCGTCAGCACGACCAGATCGCGGTTACGCAGCACTTCGAGATACGCCTCGATGGCACGCAGTGCGGTTTGTTCGGAGGTGCCGCTGAGCTTGCTGGCGGAAGACGCGACACGCGCCTGGTTACGATCGACTTCGCTCTGGACCTGACCACCATCGAGCAGCATCTGGTTGAGCGTGAGCGAGGCTTCATTGCGGGTCAGCAGCGAGGTGCCGCCGGCAAAGCGGGTGGTGACGTTATCGCTCCATTCCCGCCCGGTGCCGATACCGAGATCGACCTTGGGCAGAAAGCCGCCACGCGCGGCCTTGAGTGCTTCGTCGGTCGACAGACGCCGGTTGGCGTCAGCCAGCACATCAGGATTGCTTTGCAACGTCTGTTCGACGGCTGCCTTCAGCGACTGACCGGATACCGGACCGGTGAAAAGAAAACCGGCAGCAATGACGGTCACGGAAAATGAGATGCGCGCGCGAGCAGTCATGGGAAACGCCCTTTCCAAAAGTAAAAACACCAGGGGGAATCGACTGGCAAATTGTCAATTCGACACCGAATATAGCAGAAGTTATTTTCAATGGAAATGGCACAGACATATGCGTGACATATTTGACTCTCGAATGAAACAGTCGGCGATTGGCGAAAGTTTCCATTCAGATTGGTAGTTTTCCATAAGCAAAGTGGGAAATCCCATGTAACGTTTGCCGCCGGAAATGCCGCACCGACGCATCCGGTCAGCGGCTTGAGCACAACCCGACGATCAGCCTGCCGGACCGTCCGGCACGATCAGCCCGAGCAGGCTATTGAGGTCGGGACCACCCGCGAAGGTGCCGACGTCAAACAACTGGTGGTGATCCGCGCCTTCGAGCAGGACGCGCACCAGCATGCTGCCGGGTGCGTGCTGGTGCTCGAACAGGACGAAGCCGCCGGCAACGGACAGACCGGCATTGCCGCTATCGAGCAAGTCGGCCAGTTGCAAGGTATCGGCATGGACCGCCGGTGCCGATGCCACGACGGCCGGTGCGTCCGATACCGGCATCGGTACGCCGGCATCGGCGAGCAGGTCCGCGTGCCGCAGCACGCCACCCTGATCGTCGGGATGACTGGACGGATCAGACGCCATGGATCTGGTCATGCGCAAGCAGGCTGTTGAGCGTGACGCCCGGACCCACGTTATCGAGCGTCGCCAGCGGGACCGACGGCGCACCGTTGCCGCCGCCACCGGTGACATCAAACTGGATCGACGTCACGCCGGCAGTCGTGGTTACCTGCAGGAAGTTGGCTTCCTGACCGGCGAACGCCGTGTGGTCGATGCCGTGCCCCGACAGCAGGTCGCCGATATCGAGCACATCACCGCCGGTCGACCCGGTGGCTACCTTGAAATCGAGGATGTGGTCGCCGCCGCTACCGGCCGCCAGATCGCCGTTCTTGTAGACAAAGGTATTGATGCCCAAACCGCCGCTCAGAACATCGTCGCCCGGCCCGCCGCTGATGATGTCGTTGACGGTGCTGCCATGCATGATGTCGGCACCGGCTGTGCCGCTGAAGCTGGTCGAGCTGTAATTGAGGGAAAAATCATGCGTCGCCGTGGTGACCGCGCCACCCGTTGCGCTGTCGGTCGCACTGGCCGTTGCGGTCAGTTGCAGTGCCCCGGCATAGCCGGTCGGGGCGCTCACCGAGATCGTGCTGAGGTTCCAGTTCGCGCCGGCCGTATGGTCGGCATTGAAAATCTCGATGGTCTGACCGGTGGTGGTGGCGACGAAGGTATGCGCCGCCGTGCCATCCGTCACGCTGGTGCCGACCGGCATCCCGCCCAGGGAGATCGTGTGGTTCGCGGGATGGCCGGCGGCATCGCTGAACACGCCGGTGATCGATGGCAGCAAGGCAGCATGATCCTGATACGCGCTGGCGCTCTGCGTCAGGCGGAGGTTATCGATTACCCCGCCCAGAGTGTCGACCTTGCCATCGAGCGCACGGAATTCGACCAGGTCGTTGCCGCCGGTGCCGGCAAATGAAAACGTATGGTGCAGCAAGCCGAAACTCTCGCCACCGGGCATCACGCCAATCACCGCGCCGTTGACCAGCACCTGCAAGGTGCTGTTGCCGCCGGCCGCACCCGGCGTTGCGCGCGCCGAAAAGTCGACATCAAGCTGGTACACGGTGCCGCTGTGGGTGGCAAATACCTGTTGCAGCGAATTGATGCCGGGTGTCGATTCGACTTCCAGCACCCGGTTGGTCGTCGATAGCCCGCCATAGACCGATTCCGGATTGGTCTCGACCGACCCGGTGGCCCCCGTGACCGTATTGTGGGCGACCCAGCCGCCGGCACTGCCGTTATTAAAATCATTGAATGCGCTGAGCATCGGCACTGCGCCGGTTTTCAGTGACACGACACCGGGATTGACGTCGGTCAACGGCAGGATGAACAGCGATACCGTCGCTTCCTTGCCGAGCGAGATGGCATCGCTAGGGCGATAAAGGAAGCTGTCGCCACCGGAATAGCCGGCAACCGGCACGTAGTTAAACGAGCCATCCGCATTGAGCGTCAATGATCCGTGCTGGACATCGCGCGAGAGCACCGCAGTCAGTACGGCAGAGTCAACGTCCGTATCGTTTTGCAGCACGCCCGGCCCCGACACCGACAGCGTGCCGCCCTGCTTAAGGCCGTACTGCTCCTTGACACCGACCGGGCTGGCGTTGACGTCGATAGTCACAGTAGCAACATTGCTGTTGGCCGTACCGTCATTGGCCTGGTAAGTAAAACTGTCGGGGCCGTGGTAATCCGCGACAGGCGTGTAGGTAAATGTCCCGTCTGGATTGACGACCGCCACGCCGTGCGCCGCCTGCGTGACCAGGCCGGCGGTCAGCGGATTGCCCTCTACGTCGGTGTCATTGACCAGTACCGTGGTGCCGTTCAGCACCAGGTTTTGCGCTACGACATAGCTGTCATTGGCCGCTACCGGGGCATCGTTGACGGGATTGACCGTCACCGCCACCGTCGCCGAACTGACATTACCGAGCGCATCGGTCAGCTTGTAGGTAAAGGTATCCGGCCCGTTGTAATTGGCTACCGGCGTGTAGGTGTACGACCCATCCGGATTGATCACTGCGGTGCCGTGGGTCGCCCCGGCATCGATGGTCCAGACATTGCCGCCGGCGGATCCGGGCGTGTCGTTGGTGGCCACCGAGCCACTGACCGGGGTGTCTTCGTTGGTCGTGATGGCGTCGTTGGCAGTGGCTGGCGGCGTCAATACTACGGGCGGCACTTCGGGTGGAACTTCAGGTGGAACTTCGGGCGGCACCTCCGGTGGTGTTACAGGTGGCACTACGGGTGGCACCTCGGGTGGCACCTCGGGTGGCACTACAGGCGGCACTACGGGTGGTACTACGGGTGGCACCTCGGGCGGCGTATCGGCCGCTGCTGCGACGGGCTGCAAGCCGCCATTGACGAGGGGGATGGGCGGGACGGTAAAACCGCCTGCCGTATCGAAGCCGCTCGTGACATTGCCACGTGCGGCATTCTGGTCCACCACCACGAAGCTGCTACCCCCTTCGTCGGTCGCGCCTGCGCCGGCTGCCGTTGCCGGCACCAGCGTGGTCGGATCGGCACCGGCGGCAATCGCGGCCTGGATGGCGGCGATGTCGCTTTGGTCGGTCGCCGCCTGGCGCGGATCGAAGACGCTGTCATCCAGCGCGATCTGTGAACCCCGACCGAGATCAACATGGGTGTTATTGACGAACTGGATATCGACCGCGCCATCGGCGGAAGTCTGGATCAGCTCATTCGCACTGACCTGGTCGCCTTCGTGCAAGACCCGCTGGACACCGCTCTGATCGGTCGCCGTGACTTCGCCAACCACCAGCTTGACGGTGCCGATACTGCCGGCCTTGCTGCCGGCGGTGACGGGCTTGACGGAGGTGTTCGCTGCAGTGGCCATGGGGATCTCCGGAAAAAATACAGTTGATGAATTGACAGCATGGTAGCCGACCACATCGACATTGCCATTGGACCAAGGTACTACCCCGGCTAAAACGGACCCGCCAGACGCTGCAAATTAAACCGCATCACGGGTTGACGGAGTCGCTCATCCGCCTATAATTCCATCCACTCAGATGGTGCACAGATTCCAAACAGCTGCCATCATCAGAATTTACCCAAAGAAAGCTCTCATGCGCACACCCGGCATCCCCGCCCGAACCACACCGAAAATCGCCGAAAGCGAAAAAATCACGATCAATCTCGGCCTGATCGACTTAGGACAAATCGATTTGCTGGTGCAGGAAGGCTTTTACTCGAACCGTACCGACCTGATCCGCACCGCAATCCGCAACCACCTTGGCACCCATGCCGATATCCTGCGCCAGACCGTGGCCCGCAAGAGCCTGGTTCTCGGACTGCATCATTATTCCCGCAGCGACCTCGAGGCCGCACAACTGGCGGGCCAGAAGCTGCAGATCCAGATCCTCGGACTGGCTAGCATCGCCACCGACGTCAGCGCCGAACTTGCGCTGGCTTCCATCGAATCCATTGTCGTGCTGGGCGCGCTGCATGCCAGCGATGAAGTCAAGCGCGCCCTGGCAGACCGTATCCACTAACGAAGGACACCCATGAAACTGAACAACGACATGCAAGAACTCATGCGCAAGGCAAATAGCCTGCTGCAATCAGGCCCGAAGGGCATCGCCACCAACCTGGTCCAGCGCGTTCTGCAACGCGCCCTGCCCGGCCTGGTGCCGCCGCCGGAACGCCCGGTCATGAAGGACATCAATCCGCCACCGCCGGGACGGGAGTTACCACCGGCACCGGAAGTCATTACGCCAGCGGGAGTGCCGGCCTTCGTGGCGGACCTGCTGGACCGCTTCGGCGTACGACCGCCGGCGGGCACGCCGCCACCGCCTGCCACCGAACGCGGCCAGTTCCTGTCCGGTTCGCTCACCAATGCTGCCGGCACCCGTGCGTACAAACTGTATGTCCCCGCTGCCTATACCGGACAGGCGCTGCCGCTGGTGGTGATGCTGCATGGCT
>AEPR01000110.1 GCA_000195205.2 Oxalobacteraceae bacterium IMCC9480
CTTCGGGCAACTGCATCCGCAATATCACCTCCGACGAATACTGCGGCGTTGCCGCCGACGAGCTGATCGACCCGCGTCCGCTGGCCGAAATCATGCGCCAATGGAGCACCTTCCATCCGGAGTTTGCCTACCTGCCGCGCAAGTTCAAGCTGGCCTTCAATGGCGCCATCGAAGACCGCGCCGCGACCGCCGTGCATGACATCGGCTTCACGGTGCTGACCAATGCCGACGGCGAACTCGGCCTGCGCGTGATGGCCGGTGGCGGCATGGGCCGCACGCCGATTCTCGGCAGCGTGGTCTGCGACTTCCTGCCATGGCGGCACATGCTGACCTACACCGAAGCGATCATGCGCGTCTACAACCAGCATGGCCGGCGCGACAACATCTACAAGGCGCGCATCAAGATCCTGGTCAAAGCCATCGGCATCGAAGAATTCCAGCGCCAGGTCGAGGCCGAATGGGTCGACCTAAAGGACGGCCCGAGTACGCTCACGCAAGAAGAATTCGACCGCGTCGCGTCGTACTTCGTACCGCACGGCTATGCAAAACTGGCTGGCGATGATGCCGACATCACCGCCCTGAAGACCAGCGACAAGGCCTTCGGTGCCTGGACCCGGCGCAACGTCAAGGCGCATAAAGTACCCGGCTATGCGATCGTTTTGCTGTCCCTCAAAAAGACCGGCGTGCCGCCCGGCGACGCCACCGCCGAGCAGATGGACTTCATCGCCCGGATGGCGGACCGCTTCAGCTTCGGCGAAATCCGCGTCACGCACGAACAAAATCTGGTGCTGGCCGACGTCCGCCAATCCGAACTGCCCGAGCTGTTCAAGCAAGCCAAGGCACACGGCCTGGCCACGCCGAACATCGGCCTGCTGACCGATATTATTTGCTGCCCTGGTGGTGATTTCTGCTCGCTGGCCAATGCCAAGTCGATCCCGATTGCCGCGGCCATTTCCGAGCGTTTCGACAACCTCGACTTCCAGCATGACATCGGTGAAATCGAACTCAATATCTCGGGTTGCATCAACGCCTGCGGTCACCATCATGTCGGCAATATCGGCATCCTCGGTGTCGACAAGGACGGTGCCGAGTTTTACCAGGTCTCGATCGGCGGTGCGCAAGGCAACGAAAGTTCGATCGGCAAAATCATCGGCCCGTCGTTCTCGGCACAGCAAATGCCGACCGTCATCGAACGACTGCTGGAAGTCTATGTGCGCGACCGCTACGAAGACGAACGCTTCATCGACACCACCCGCCGTGTCGGCGTCGCCCCGTTCAAGGAACACGTCTACGCGACCCCGATCAAAACCAAACATCACATCGCCGGAGAAGACGCCCATGCGTGACATCATCAAACACCGCACGGTCGTCAGCGACGACTGGACCGTACTGCGCCTGGCCGAAGGCGACACTGCCGAAACCATCGCCCTGCCCGCCGGCAAAGTCATCGTGCCGCTGAGCGTCTGGCAAGCCCGCCGTGACGAACTGGCCGGCCGCGCCGAAGTCGGTGTCTGGCTGGCCAGCAGCGAACGTGCCGAAGACATCAAGGACGACCTCGGCTACTTCGCCGTCATCGCCGTCGACTTCCCGAAATTTGCCGATGGTCGCGGTTATTCGACGGCCTACAATCTGCGCGCCCGCATGGGCTATGAAGGCGAACTGCGCGCCATCGGCGACGTGCTGCGCGACCAGCTGTTCTACATGAGCCGCGTCGGTTTCGATGCCTTCGCCACGCGCGAAGACCGCAGCATCCACGATGCGCTCAAGGGCCTGACCGATTTCTCGGAGTCGTACCAGACCTCGCTGGATCAGAAGACCCCGCTGTTCCGGCGCGCCCATCGGCCGGTCGCCGCATCATGAGCGCCGCGCCAACCGACTACGATAATCTGGTCGCTGCCACCAAGGCCACGCTGGGTCGCATCGCGGTCGATTTTTCACCGGCCGTGTTTGCTTCCAGCCTGGCTGCCGAAGACATGGTCCTGACCGACATGATTCTGCGCACCGGTCTGCCGGTCAGCATCTTCACGCTGGAGACCGGCCGCCTGCATGCTGAAACATTAGGCATGCTCGACACGATCAAGGACCACTACGCGTATGACGTCTTGCGCATGAAACCGGATCCGGTCGCCGTCGATGCCTATGTCCAGAACAACGGGCTCAATGGCTTTTATGACAGCGTCGATCTGCGCAAGGAATGCTGCCGCATCCGCAAGGTCGATCCGCTCAATCGCGCCCTGGCCGGCAATACGGCCTGGGTCACCGGCCAGCGCCGCGCCCAGTCCAGCACCCGCGCCGAACTCGACGTGCAGGAACGCGATGAAGCGCACGACATGACCAAGTTCAATCCGCTGGCGGACTGGTCCGAAGCCGATGTCTGGAAATACATCCGCGACAACAACGTGCCGTACAACCCGCTGCATGATCGCGGCTATCCGTCTATCGGTTGCGAGCCTTGCACCCGCGCCATCGAACCTGGCGAGGACGTGCGTGCCGGTCGCTGGTGGTGGGAAAACCCGGACTCGAAGGAATGCGGTTTGCATGTAGTCGATGGCAAGCTCATCCGGATCAAATCGGCAACCTGACCCAACAACTTACCTAGTAAAGACACCATGAATCCTGCAGTCGAAAACCTTTTTCTCGATGCGGCCAGTAGCCGTCATCTTGACTGGCTCGAATCCGAAGCCATCCACATCATGCGTGAAGTCGCGGCCGAATGCGCCAATCCGGCGCTGCTGTTTTCGGGCGGCAAAGACTCGGTAGTGATGCTGCGCCTGGCCGAGAAAGCCTTCCGTCCGGGTGCCTTTCCGTTCCCGCTGGTACACATTGATACCGGCCATAATTTCGCCGAAGTGATCACCTTCCGCGACAAGCGCGTGGCCGAATTGGGCGAGCGCCTGATCGTCGGTTCGGTCGAAGAGTCGATACAGCGCGGCACCGTGCGCCTGCGCAATCCGGCCACCGATTCGCGCAATGCTGCACAAGCCGTGACGCTGCTCGAAACCATCGCCAAATACAAGTTCGACGCCTGCATAGGCGGTGCCCGTCGCGATGAAGAAAAAGCCCGCGCCAAGGAACGGATCTTTTCCTTCCGCGACGAATTCGGCCAATGGAATCCGAAAGCCCAGCGCCCGGAACTGTGGGACTTGTATAACACCCGCGTCCATCCGGGCGAAAACATGCGCGTGTTCCCGATCTCGAACTGGACCGAACTCGACGTCTGGCAATACATCGCCCGCGAAAAGCTCGAACTGCCACCGATCTATTTTGCGCATGAGCGCGAAGTCATTCCGCGCAACGGCTTGCTGGTACCACTGACCG
>AEPR01000109.1 GCA_000195205.2 Oxalobacteraceae bacterium IMCC9480
AGTGCTCGGTATCCGAAACAACCTTGTCAATGCCACTGCCTTTTTCTTCACAGATACCCATGCGACGCATCAGATCGGCTAGTCGTTCGTTGCGGGACTTGTATTCGTCTACAAAGCGATCGGCGGGAATCAGCGGTTGGCCAGGGCTAGAAATCTCGATACGATCTGCATAAATTTCCACCATCACTGATCCACCGGTCTCATCGAAATCCTGGTGCACCAAAGCATTGGCGACAAGTTCTCGAATCGCCCGCTCCGGAAACATCCGAACTTCCTCACGCAAGGCTTGTCCAATGACTTCGTTCATCGGCAATTGGCTATTGATAGTGGCAATAAGACCCTCAAAGCCAACGGCATACCCTTTTTGGCCAATCAAGTCGCGCTCGGTCTGGAGCTTGTTTTTTTCCTGATACTTGATCATTCGCACGGTCTTGCGCCGAAGCGAATCAAACTGGCCCATGTCTTTCGCAAGCAGAATAGCACCGAGGTGTGTAATCCAATAACGACCTGACTCGGTACGGACCAATTTCTCACTCACCATACGCGCCAGGATGCCCTCTCGGGCTGGTGGCAACGGTAGCTTCATCAAGTCAAAGAACGTCTGCACATCAAGTAAAGCGATGACACGATCTGCGTCGAGCGGATCCGTCGCATCCTGCTCCAGAAATCCGGTTTTTCCTTCGTCAAAAATACGCTTGAGTTGGTCGGGGGACATTGGCACCAGCTCTTCGCCCGATCGCATCCAATACGATCCGTCGAGATGTACGGGCTGTCCGGCCGGACGCGATGGAATCTGGAACACCAATACCCGGCCATCGGCATGCGTTAATTCTTCAACATCGACGCGAAAACGCAGCGCTTGAAGGATTTTCGATTTGATGTCGCCCAGATTGGGAAACGCTTTCGTGTCAACAACACGCCGCGGAGACTTGTCGCTGACACCGAACACGAGATAGCCACCTTTCTCATTGGCGAGAGCGACACAGTACTTCAGCAGTTTTGTGAAATCGAACTGTTGCTTGGCTTCCTTGAACTCTAGGTGCTCGTTCTCGGTGCCACCGGCCAGCCAGCGATCGAGTTGTTCGAGGGCGATCATGCTGCCAGATCCTCCAACATTGCCTCGGCCTCCGGCAAGCGCAATTGGCCAGAGATCAGCCGGGGAAGCAGTGTGTCGCGCAGGGTCACTAAAGTTTGAATTGTCAGCTGATTTTCACCAATCATTGATGAAAGCGGCGCAACAATATCGTGGAACGCTGCAATCACTTCTTCATGAGGGACGGTGAGCTCGATATTTGCAACAACCTCTGGACGGACTGCGGGATAAGCGCCACCATCAGCAATGTGAGCAAGATAGTCGATACTCGAATTCTGGGTTGCGGCGATGAATATAAACTCTGCATTTTTAATGACTTTAGGCCTTAAAACTGCAAATCCTGTACTGCCAGTCAAATTTCTGGCTGCTCGATAAATATATGCAAATGAGCGATTTCCAGGTCTCACTGTTCCGATAATGCTATCACCTGTTCGCAATACTCTTCGAGCACGACTTGGTGCTTCGTCAAATACATATTCTGTTGTTACGTCTATCTCATTATTTTTAGTATTTGCCAAATCAATATATAGAACAGTTTTTGGATGCACTTTTGTTGTCCAAGACTCCGGATTCAACTCTGCTAGATCAGCTAACGTTCCAAATGACCATCCCCTTGGCAGCAGTCCCAACTCCGACTCTTCAAAACTATCCGGAAACAGCGCCGCCGTCGCCGCATCCATTCCTTCCGGCACTCGCCCTTCCTGCTTGGCGCGCACGGGGTCGAAGTCCACGAACCAGGATTTGAACAGGGCTTGGGCGATAGCTTCGAGGGTGGTGTTGGTTTCGCGGAGGAGAGTGATGCGGTCGTCCAGTGCGGAAAGGATAAATGCCGCTTGCTGCTGCACTAATAACGCCGGAATCTTGATCGGAGTTTTTTTAAGAATGCCCAAATTTGTATGCGGTACACCAGTCTGAATCGCGGCATTTCTTATGTACTCTAATTGCTCTGGCGATTTAAATAAGTAATAGAGAAAATCAACGTCAGCTTTAAGTGGGTCTACTGTTAATTTCATCTGGCTTTGTGAAACTACATAACAGTCATGTTTGTGCTTTGGAACAATCGAAACCTGTCCCAATGTTCCCCTCTGAGTAAAAACTAAATCGCCTGGTTTGGCAATATTTTGGCTAAGCTGAATTGATTTTTCACGGGAAACATATACGAAATCACCGCCCACCCACTTTTCACCCATGTTGGCGCCACGAATTACCGGTATGCCATAGTCGACATAATCCTTTGATACAAGGTTTGATCCGAAGGGCCCTCCAACAATTGCATTTTTCTGTGGTGCGGCCAAATTTGCGAGTGTTAGTTCGTTAAAACTCATACCCTAGCCCCCCCAACTTCTGACGTATCACTTGATCCAGCTCTGCCCCCCTCGCCATCTGCTCCCCCAACGTCTCCGTCAGCTTCGCCATCTTCTCCGCAAAGTCTTCATCATCATCTTCTACCGCCTCGGCTCCGACATACCGCCCCGGCTCAGCACATGCCCGTGCTCCGCAATCTCCTCCAGCGTCACGCTGCGGCAATAGCCAGCCACATCGGCATACTCCGCACCACCATCACGCCAGGCCGCAACCGTCCCGGCAATCCGTTCAATAACGTCAACGGTAAATTCACACTGCACCCGGCTAATCATGCTGCCCAGCTTGCGCGCATCAATGAACAGCACTTCGCCTTGCCGCGCCCGCTTTTCCTTGACCAGAAACCACAAGCACGCCGGTATCTGCGTATTGAAGAACAACTGTCCTGGCAGTGCGATCATCACTTCGACCTTGTCGGCTTCGACCATTGCACGACGGATGTCGCCTTCGGTGTTCTGGCTGGATGACATCGAGCCATTGGCCAGCACGATGCCAGCCCGGCCAGTTGGTTTCAGGTGGTACAGCATGTGTTGGAGCCACGCGTAATTGGCATTGCCTTGCGGCGGCGTGCCATAGACCCAGCGCGGGTCGCCTTCGAGGCTGCCGTGCCACCAGTCCGAGATATTAAACGGCGGATTCGCCAGCACGAAGTCTGCGCGCAGATCGGGGTGCTGGTTGCGCACGAAGGTGTCGTCGGGTTCCTTGCCGAGGTTGAAGTCGATGCCGCGAATGGCCAGGTTCATGGCAGCCAGCCGCCACGTGGTCGGGTTGGCTTCCTGGCCGTAGATCGAGACATCGCCCAGCTTGCCACCGTGCGCTTCAATGAATTTTTCGGACTGGACGAACATGCCGCCCGAACCGCAGCACGGGTCGTAGACCTGACCGTGATGTGGAGCCAATACGGATACCAGCGTGTTGACGATCGAGGCCGGCGTGTAGAACTGGCCACCGCGCTTGCCTTCTGCGCTGGCGAACTGGCCGAGGAAGTATTCGTAGACCTGGCCGAGCAGATCGCGGGCGTGATTCTTGGCGGTGTCGGTCGATTCGCCAAAACCGATTTGAGAGACCAGATCCACCAGTTCGCCGAGCTTGCCATCGGGCAGCTGAACGCGGGCGTAACGCTTGTCGAGGATGCCCTTGAGTTTTGGGTTCTCAGTTTCGATCAGCGAGAGCGCATCGTCGATGCGCTTGCCGATATCGGCCTGCTTGGCTTGCGCACGCAGCGTTTCCCAACGAGCCGCTTCGGGCACCCAGAACACGTTGACTTCGCGGTAGTAGTCGCGGTCTTCTAGTTCAGCATGTAACTGCGCCTGGTCGACCTCACCGAGAAAGTAATCGTCGCTGGTATCGGCAAATTTGTGCGTGAGTTCGGCGCGGCGGGTCTGGAAGGGGTCGGAAATGTATTTGACGAAAATCAGGCCCAGCACGATGTGCTTGTATTCGGCGGCGTCCATGTTGGCGCGCAATTTATCGGCGGTGGCCCAGAGTGTTTTTTTGATGTCGTCGAGCATGCGTATTGTGTTTTAGCAAATAAACGGGAGTCGTTATCTTAGCCTGTTTCTCTTTGGAAAATATGCTTTCCAGTTGCTTGCTGAGAATAACTACCGTGGTCTGAGTGGTTGAATATTGGTGTTTGAGGTGCCGTGAAACGGAAAACCGGATTAAGGAGTTGGCGCCACCTTCAAGTATTGATAAACGGTCTCCCGACTGATGCCAAACTCCCGCGCAAGCGTTGATTTCTGCTCGCCGGCACCAGCGCGGTGGCGCAGCTCGACAACCTGGTGGTCCGCCAGCGCTTTCTTGCGACCTCGGTAGGCGCCGCGCTGCTTGGCCAATGCGATTCCTTCTCGCTGCCGCTCTCCGATTAAGGCCCGCTCGAACTCCGCGAACGCCCCCATGACTGACAGCAGCAGGTTAGCCATCGGTGAGTCTTCGCCGGTGAAGCTCAGGCACTCCTTAACGAATTCGATTCGTATCCCGCGCTTGGTCAACGTCAGTACCAGCCGGCGCAGATCGTCCAGGTTGCGCGCCAGGCGGTCCATACTGTGTACCACTACCGTATCGCCTTCGCGGGCGAACGACAGCAAGGCGTCGAGCTGCGGCCGCTGGGTATCCTTGCCCGAGGCCTTATCGGTGAAGAGTTTGTCCACCTGGACCTGATCAAGCTGACGCTCTGGATTTTGGTCGAAACTGCTGACCCGGGCATAACCGATGCGTTGACCTCGCAAAATGTGCCTCCTTAACAAGATGTGTCAGGATAGACTTTATGACCGCTTAAGGCACATGTCAATAAATTGCGATACCAATCCTATCTTGACGGTTTGCGCTAGGGTCTCCTGACATCAGGTTAGGGTATAGCCCAACCTGACTACTGATTCGAAGACAATCAGGCCGGCGATGCCGAACCACTGATCAGGCTTTCCGCAGAAATGTGCAACCCGACATGCAGTCGCCGGATCATGGCGAGCGTCAGTGGCCGCTTGTAATTGAGAATTTCATAGACGCGATTGAGCTTGCCAATCATCGGTACCAGATCCTTCGCGACAAGACCGGCCTGCTCCATGCGAAACTTGATGGCCTCGACCGGATCGGGAGCGGTGACCGGGTAAACCGTGCTTTCGTACGCCTCGATGAGCATCAGCAAAACCTCGAAGCGGTCGCCTTCCGGCGAACCCGGAACGGGTTCGTGATCGACGTACCAAGACGCTGCCTCCAGCGCCTGCTGGTACTGCTCTTCAGTGCGGATTGGTTTGAGTTCCATTTCTTACTCCATGTTGATCGTTGCCGCGTCGATCCTGTCGTATTCGGCGTGCGTGCCAATAAACTTGATGTAAATCGCGCCAAACTGGTAGGCGATCGCGACAATCAGGCGGTGGTCATTACCCTTGATGTTGAACACCACCCGGTTCTGCCCGACCACACTGGCATTGCGGTACTGATTCTTGATGTCCTGCGGCTTCTGCCAGCGCGCCGCGCTCGCTTCCTCGTGCCAGGCTTTCAATGGCTGCTCGGTGCCGGGGTGCCGTGTCCAGTACGCGACCAAGTGTTTTTTCGAGATGATGCGCATGGATGTAGTTTAGTCCCGCAACGGGACCAATGCAAGCACCATGGATCGTTGACAAGGGGATGTATACCGCAACCGCCGATTTTTCCGGCCATTGCTTAGAGCAAGCACTGGCGAGGTTTAACGCTAAAAAGCGTTTCTCGAAACTGGCTGCTGTTGGGTTTAATCGACGTTATCGCACGGATAAAACTAGTACAGAAGCCAACGACGGACCGATTAAATGACTGAAGACCTTGCCTGCGAGGTTTTACGGCGGAATTTTCGGCGGTTGCGGCGTTCATCCATTCCCGGACCATTAAAATTCCATTGCTTTGATGGAAGTATTTCGCTCGCCGGTGTTAACCAAAATTGGCAGCTTTTAAACCACGCCCATAAACCAACGTAGTTACACTTTTTGGCTTTTTGCTTAAGTACTAACGGAGTGTGCGCCACCGAACAGACTTGAGAATGCACCCTTCCGCATAGTGCGCCATAACCCTCACGACCTTACGCATCGATCACCTTACGTACCCGATTAGCAACAAAAGAGATGATGCAGCAGTCGACCCGAGCCGTGATGTCGGCGTTTAATCCCGCCGTTTGCAGCCCAGGACGTTCGGCTCACGGACGCGGGCCTTCGGCTCCCAACGTATTAACGTGCGCGCAACACATTACTTGAAAGGAACTCCTATGATTTCCGTCCGCGGCTATGCCGCCCATGACCCGCACAGTCCCCTGCGTGCCTTCGCCTTCGAACGGGACGAGCCGGGCGAGCGCGACGTGCAGATTCAGGTACTGTTCTGCGGCGTCTGCCACTCTGACATCCACCAAGCAAAGAACGAGTGGTCGAACACCGTATATCCTTGCGTGCCGGGCCACGAGGTGGTTGGCCGTGTGACGAAGATCGGCGCTGGCGTGACGACACACGCCGTTGGCGACATGGTCGGCGTGGGCTGCATGATCGACAGCTGCCGTCAATGCAAGCCGTGCAAGCTCGGCCTGCAGAACTACTGCGAAGGTCCGAATAGCTGGCTGGCCACCTACAATGGGCCCATGGTGCCTGCCAAGTTAGCGCCTGGCGGCAACAACGCCTACGGACGCGATAACACCTACGGCGGTTACTCCGACGTGCTGGTGGTGAGGGACGACTTCCTGATCAGGATTCCTCCGGCGCTGAAGCCCGAGGTCGCCGCGCCCATCCTGTGCGCGGGCGTCACCACCTACTCACCCATGAAGCACTGGGGGGTCCAGGCGGGGCAGAAGGTCGGCATCATCGGGTTCGGCGGCCTGGGCGACATGGCTACCAAGTTGGCACTGGCCATGGGCGCGCAGGTTGTCGTGTTCACCAGCACCGACTCCAAGCTTGCGGAAGCGCGCAAACTCGGCGCCGACGCCGTGCTGGAAAGTGAGGCAAAGGCCTTGGAGGCCCATACGTCGAGCTTCGACTTCATGTTGTCCACGGTTCCGCAGCGGCACGACCTGAACCCCTACCTGCCTTTGTTGAAGCGCGACTGCACGCTGGTGGTGGTCGGTGCGCTGGAGGTCATGGCGCCTGTGAACAACCAACAAGTCGCCTTTCACCGTCGAAGCATCTCGGGGTCGCTGATTGGAAGCATCGCCGAGACCCAGGAGGTGATCGACTTCTGCGCCCGTTATGGCATAGGCCCGGACATCGAAATGCTGCGCATCCAGGACCTGAACGAGGCCTACACAAGCATCGAACAAGGTGAAGTTCGCTTCCGCTACGTCATCGATATGGCGTCCCTGGCTGAGGAATCGGTGCCTACCTGAGCCCATGCATTTACCAATTAAAAGTTTGATCCATCTCGAAAGATCCATTGATGAACACATCCAGCCTTGACAAGACCAACACGGCCGCGCACCGCATGGAGGGCAGGTGCCCGTTCGGCGGAGACCGGGTGGGCGGCGCATTTGGAACGCCTCCTACCCTCGAAAACTGGTATCCGGACCGTCTGCGTGTTGAGCTCCTGCATCAGAACGGTCTTGCGGCGGATCCGCTAGGCCCGGATTTCGACTACGCCGCTGAGTTCGCGAAGCTCGACTTCGAAGCGCTGAAGGGCGACATCAAGCAGTTCCTGACCACCTCGGTCGACTGGTGGCCGTCCGACTATCACAACTACGGTCCGCAAATGGTTCGCATGGCATGGCACGCGGCAGGCACCTACCGGATTGCCGATGGCCGCGGCGGTGCCGGGACAGCCATGCAGCGCTTCGCCCCCATCAGCAGTTGGTGGGACAACGGGAACACCGACAAGTCGCGTCGTCTTCTCCAGCCGATCAAGCACAAATACGGCAATGGATTGTCCTGGGGCGACCTCATGGTCCTGACCGGCAACTGCGCGCTGGAGATCATGGGGTTCCCGACCTACGGCTTCGGTGGCGGGCGACTCGACGCCTGGGAGGCCGACAACGCGACGTATTGGGGCCCCGAAATCTGGGACCCGAAGAATGTTAATGGCTTCGACAGTATGGTCACGCGAGACAAGCGCTGGCGAGGCAACAACGGCGACGCCGACTACGACCTCGAAAATCCGCTGGCGGCAACGCATCAGGCATTGATCTACGTGAATCCGGAAGGGCCGTATGCCAATGGCGATCCCATGGGGTCGGCTCGCGATATCCGCATCTCATTCACCCGAATGGCGATGAACGACGAAGAGACCGTCGCGCTTATCGCAGGAGGCCACGCATTCGGTAAGAGCCACGGCATGGTCTCGCCAAAGGATGTGGGTCCGCCTCCCGAGATCGCGCCCATGGAGGCCATGGGTCTGGGGTGGGCCAATCCGAACGGCCCGGGCTTTGCGCAGTACACGATGACGAATGGGATCGAAGGAAGCTGGACGCCCAACCCCACGCAATGGGACAACAGTTATCTCGAGAATCTGTTCAAGTTCGAATGGAAGCAGATCAAGAGCCCAGCCGGCGCGCTGCAGTGGACGCCGACGGATCCAAATGCGCCAAAGACACCTGATGCTCACGTCGAAGGCCAGATGAACGATCTAATGATGATGACCAGCGACATCGCGCTCAAGGTCGATCCGGAGTTCCGCAAGGTCTGCGAGAAGTTCTTGGCGGACTTCGACGCCTTCACCCAGGCGTTCTCGAAGGCCTGGTACAAGTTGACCCACCGCGACATGGGGCCTCGGCATCGGTACCTCGGCCCGGAGGTGAGGATCGAGGACGGCCTCCTGTGGCAGGACCCCCTGCCTGAACGCAGGCACGAGCTGGTCTGCGAGGCGGACATCGTTGGGTTGAAGCAGGCCGTCCTGGCCACAGATGTGTCGGTGTCCGATCTCGTCTTCACCGCTTTCTCTGCGGCCGCGACGTACCGCGACAGCGACAAGCGCGGCGGTGCGAACGGCGGACGATTGGCGCTGGCGCCGCAGAAGGACTGGGTGGTTAACCGCCGGGCGGCTCCGGTCGTCGAGAAATTGCGCGGCATAATGGCTGACTTCAACGGCGCTCTGGGCGCTGGCAAGAAGATTTCGCTGGCGGACTTGATCGTTCTGGGCGGCTGCGCGGCCGTCGAACGTGCGGCGCGTGAGTCGGGCATCGAGGCGACTGTTCCGTTCACGCCGGGCCGGGTCGACACCACGCAGCAACTCACGGACGTGGAGATGTTCGAGTGGTTGAAGCCCGTCGTGGACGGCTTTCGCAACTACACCGACGAGCGCTTCGGGCAGATCTCGCAGGGTGTCGCTCCGGAAGAGTTCTTTCTCGACAAAGCCAACCTGATGAAGCTGTCGGCCCCGGAATGGACGGTGCTCACGGGAGGGTTGCGTGTGCTCAATGCAAACCACGATGGCTCGGATCTCGGCATCTTCACGAAGAGGGTGGGTATGTTGACGAATGACTTCTTCGTCCACCTCACCGATACCGATTTGATCTGGGAAAAAGCCGATACGGATGGCTTGAGCTTCGTGCTCAAGGATCGCGCCTCGGGTGCCCCGAGGTTCAGGGCGTCAAGAAACGATTTGGTCTTCGGGTCCAACGCGCAGTTGCGTTCAATCAGCGATGTCTACGCCTCCAGCGATGGGCACCCACGTTTCGTGAAGGACTTCATCATGGTATGGGACAAGGTGATGATGCTGGACCGCTATGACGTCAAGGGACATCGGCGCACGGCGCCGATGGCTTCTTAGCACGTTGGCGCCCATCGAATATTGACCCAAGCACGATCGCTACATTTTGAATGATTAGCTGTGGATAAGTTTATTGAACGATTGATTTTTGACGCTCTCCTTTTTCACAGTAGTGTCCGGTTAAAAATCGAACAAAATCAATTGGCTTTCGGCGGGTGGTGCAATGGTTCTGGTGACATCGGTGTTGGTACCGACGAGTTTTTGAACCACCC
>AEPR01000108.1 GCA_000195205.2 Oxalobacteraceae bacterium IMCC9480
CGATGAGGCCGTGCCCACCCTACGATACTGACCGAAGCCGAACGCCGCTTCGACCAGGAGCAGGGCCGGTCAGGTCGCTGATACGCAGCTCACCTGCACCGACGTCACCGCCCCCGCCCCCATGACTGCCGTCCCCGTCCCCGCCACCACGCTGCAGGTCTGACCCGCAGGCTGCGTGAGCACGGCCACGCCATACACGGTGCCATCGGCTACTGTGGTCGGCAGCGTGAAAGACTGCGCACCGGCCGCAGGACTGACGGTATCGCTGCCATTGGTCAGGACCAGTCCGGCCCCGCTCAGGTTGGCGATGGTACCGCCCAGCAAATACTTGTTCGGCACGCACACGACATTGGCCGTCGTGATCGCAATCCCGCTGGCACTACCGATGGAATTGGTCACGCCGCAGGTCAGCCGGGCTGGCTGGGTTTGCACGGTGATGGCGTAGGACGCGTTCACGTCGATCTGGTTCGGAAACGTGTAGATCGTCGCATTGGCCGGAATGCTGACGGTACTCGACGTACCGTTGGCGAGCACCAGTCCGTCCGTGGTCAGGCCGGCGACCGCGCCACCGAGGTTGACGGTGGTGTAACCGCCGCAGGCCGCCAGCGCGCAGCTCAGGAGCAGCGCAGCAGGCAGGCGCAAGTGGGAAGTGAATGTGGTCATCGCAGGCTTTCGAAAACAGGAATAAAAATCAGATGGATCAGACGGCGGACTGCGCTACGCAGTTGACCACCACGTTGCTGACATTGGTGGTACTCATCGTGCCGGCGCCATTCTGCACCGTGCAATTCAGGCCGGCCGGTTGCGTCAGGACCGTCACGCCGTAGGCAAAGCCATCACCGATCTTGGTCGGAAAAACAAAGGGGGCCGTATTAACCGGCACGCTGACGGTGTCGCTGCCATTGGCCAGGACCAGTCCGCCCGAAGTCAGTCCGTAGACGTTGCCGCCTAGCGTCTGATTCGGCACGCAGGCCACCAGCACATTGTTCACATCGGCGCTCGCCACGCCGCTGCCGTTGGTGACACGGCAGGTCAGGTCCGGCGACTTCGCCGTTACGACGGTGACAAAGCTGTAGCCTGTCGGGACGCGCGCGGTAAAGGCGAAAGTGCTGGTATTGGTTGGCAGCGTGATGCTGGAATAGCCATTGTTGAGGGACAGCGTGCCGGTCGTCAGACCGGTCACGGTACCGCCGACACTGATGTTGGAAACATTGCTGCCGCCACCGCAGGCTGCCAGGCCGGTGAGCGTCGCCAGCACCATCGCTGCACGGGAAATCAGGGTCAGTGTCTTCATGGGTACTCTATAAAATTATTCGGGGACCGGTCATCGACGCGGATGAGTTCCGCAAGGTTATACCCCAATTCGGCGGTCGAACGACACTTGCAGAAATGAATTTTGTAGTGCACTGACTGCGCGTAGCGGCAGACATGCGATCGGTCGGGCGCGATTGAATTGCACGCAAACTAATTGCACCCGACAAAAAAAATCCACGCGCTTGATCGCACGTGGATGAACCCACTAGTCAGTTGGGAGAGGAGAGACTTGATGCACGCCTTCACCATAGATGCGTGGCCGGCGATGCACCCGCGTGCTTACAAACGCTTACGGTCACCGGCAGACCTGTAGAAATTACCCCTTGCCAAGCACCTGCCCGTCGACCAGCTCGATGATGCGGTCGCACCGGTGCGCCAGTGCGAGGTTGTGCGTCACCAGCAGGAAGGTAGTACCGCTGGCAGCGCTGATCTCGCGCATCAGTGCAAATACGCTTTCAGTCGCCTTGGTGTCGAGGTTGCCGGTGGGCTCGTCGGCCAGGATCAGCGGCGGCGACATGGCCAGCGCGCGGGCAATCGCGACGCGCTGCTGCTGGCCGCCCGACATGTTCGACGCCAGATGATCAGACCGGTCCGCCAAGCCGACCCGCGCCAGCAAATCGCGCGCCACGGTGCGCATGGCCGCGTCGGGCCGGCCGCGGTCGAGCAGCATCGGCATCATCACGTTTTCGAGGGCGGTGAAGGCCGTGATCAGATAATGCGACTGGAACACGAAGCCGACCCGGTGCCCGCGCAAGCTGGTCAGCCGGGCATCGTCAAGCGTGGTGGTGTCGGTACCTTCGATGCGCAACGCGCCGCTGGTGGGGCGGTCGAGCAAGCCGATGATATTGAGCAGCGTGCTCTTGCCGGACCCGGACGGGCCGATCAGCGCGACGAACTCGCCCTTGGTCAGGACCAGGTCGATGCCATGCAAGATTTCAGTTTCGGTCGGCGTGCCGATGCCGAACGATTTGCGGATGCCGGTCAGGCGCAACACCTCATCCACGAATAGCCTCGACCGGTTGCAACCGCGCCGCGCGCAAGGCCGGCGTCACGGCGGCGGCCAGTCCGGTCAAAGTCGCCAGCAACGCCGCCCACAAAAACAGCTGCACGCTGACCGTGATGATGAACATCGGCGTGCCATCCGGATTCTTCGCCACCAGCCGCCACAGCAGCAGCAAGCCGGCCGCCATCGCCGACCCCAGCAACGAACCGAACAGCCCGACGATGCCACCCTGGATCAGAAAAATCCGCATCACCTGCCCGCGCGAACCGCCCATCGCGCGCAGGATGCCGATCTCTTTCGAGCGCTGCAC
The DNA here is from genome assembly GCA_000195205.2 of Oxalobacteraceae bacterium IMCC9480. Taxonomy (GTDB): domain Bacteria; phylum Pseudomonadota; class Gammaproteobacteria; order Burkholderiales; family Burkholderiaceae_D; genus Actimicrobium. The sequence continues at coordinate 2,628 of AEPR01000108.1, forward strand.
CACCGACACCACCAGCACGCTGGCGATGCCGGCGGCGACCGACAGGCCGACGAACAGGCGGATCATCTGGCTCGAATATTTTTGCGCGTTCAGGCCCAGGAAAAACTGGTTGTTGGTGGCGATCCAGCTCAGCGCCTGCAATCCGGTGTCGCCCGCGATCGATTGCGCGACCCGCTCGGCATCGAACGGCACCTGCACCGTCAGGTCGATGGTCGAGACACCGCCGACCAGCCCGGTCAGGTTTTGCGCGGTCGACAGCAGCACGTACACATTGCGCTGGTTGACCGCGCGGTTGCCGAGGTCGAACAGGCCGGCAACCGTCAAGATCAGGTTGCCGCCGTTGGCACTAGTGACGCGCAATTTGTCACCGACCTGCACGCCCATGTCCTCGGCCAGCTGGATGCCGATCAGCATGTCGGTGTTCGTCATCCGGTAAGTGCCGGCGGTGATCTTGTCGGGTAGCGGAACGATCTTGATGTAGTTCTCGGGATCGATGCCGACCAGCGACACCGACTGGCTGGCATCGCCGCGCAGCACGAATGCCGGACCGGTCACCGAGGGCGAGACGGCCAGCACGTCCGCGCGCAGCGCCATCTCATCGCGCACCTTTTGCCACTGGTCGATCGAGCTGATGCGCTGCGACGGCTTCTGCTGCGCCATCAGCACCTGCGTGCCGGCCGCATCGCTGCGCTGCGGTTGCGCGACTTGCTGCGGACGTTGCAGCACGATGTGCGGTTGCGAACTGAGCACGCGCTGGAACAGGTTGGCCTGCAAGCCATCGAGCAGCGCCGACATGAAGACAATCACCGCCACGCCGATGGCCGCGCCGACAATGATGAAGATCGATTGCAGCCGCCCTTCGCGCAGGAAGCGCACGGCGGCGATCCACTCGAAGGGCAGCAGGTCGTTCATGGGGATTGCGTCCGGATGCGCTCGCCTGCCACGATGTCCGGCGTCAATCCCGGCAAGACCTGCTCGCCCGCTTGCAAGCCGGACAGGATTTCAATCCTGCCGATGCCACGCGCGCCCGGCTTGACGGCTTGCCGCACGGCGCGACCATCACGCGCCACCATCACCCACGGCTGCGCGCCGGCGCTGTCGCGCAGGTTCGACACCGGCAGCACCAGCGTGGCCGTGCGCCGTGCGACTTCGATATCGACCGACACCGTCATGTCCTGGCGCAGCCAGGCCGGCGGATCGGCCACGTCAAGCTTGACCACCACCGAGCCGCGCGCCGGATCGACCGACGGATTCAGATACGCAACACGCGCCGCAAAGCGCCGGCCCGGATACGCATCGGCCGCGCCGAGCGCCGGCTGGCCGAGCTGCACCATGGCCAGGTTGCGCTCGTCGATCTGCACGACGAGCTGTGTTTTTCCGACCGGCGACAAGACCATCAGCACCTTGCCCGGCTGGACCACGTCGCCCGGTTCGACGTTGCGCGCGATCAGCGTGCCATCGGCCGGCGCGCTGATCGCGGTGTAACGCAAGCGCGCCTGCGCCAGATGCAGGCTGGCCTCGGCCTGCTGCAAGGCGGTGCGTGCCAGCAGCGTGTCGCTGCCGTCGCTGCGGCTGGTGGCGACCTGCAACTGCGCGCTGCGCAACTGGCTGGCGGCGATATCGAGATTGCGTTGCGCGTCATCAAGCGCGGCCTGGCCGACGAAACCCTTGCCCTGCAATTCGCGGGTGCGGGCATGCTGGCGACGAACGTTGGCCAGCGTTGCCTCGGCCTGCTGCTGCACTTGTTGGGCCACCGGCAGCGCGACGGCGCGGATCTGTTTGAGCTTCGCCTGCGCTTGCGCGACGGCGGCGACGGCCTGTTCGACCGCGGCACGCGCCTCGCTGTCTTCGAGCGCGATCAGCAACTGGCCAGCCTTGACCGACTGCCCTTCGGCCACCGGAATGCTTGCCACGGTGCCGGTCACCTGACTGCCAATATCGACCCGCAGCGGCGTCTCGACCCGGCCGCTGGCGACCACGGTCTGGACCACGTCGCTGCGTTCGACCGCGACCACCGGCACGACCGGACCGGCCAGCCAGCGCCAGCCACCCCACAGGATTACGACCAGCAGCAGCACTGCCAGCAGCCAGCTGCGTCGGGATAACTCAGACAGCTTCATCGCCATCCTTGGGCTTGGCCGAAGGCCGGTCATCGTCCTGCAGCACGCGCCAGCCGGGACTGACCAGATCATCGAACTGGCCATTGTCGGACGCGCCGAAAAAGAACCAGATCGCCGCAAACACGACACCGATACTCAGCGGAACCAGCAGGAACAGGGCTTCCATGATCAGGTGTTCTTTCTCAAAAAAGAGCGCGCCCGGCGCAGGCGCAAGGCATTGACCACCACCACCGCAGAACTGACCGACATGCCGATGCCGGTCATCCACGGATTGAGCCAGCCCAGCGCCGCCGCCGGGATCGCGACGAGGTTGTAGAGTGTGGCCCAGCCGAGGTTTTGCCGGATCACCGCCAGCGTTTGCGCGGCCGTGATATCGACCTCGCACAACGCCGACAAGCGCCCCGACAGCAGCACGCAATCGGCATGCAGTTGCGCCAGCGCCGTGCCGCCGCCCATCGCGAACGACACATCGGCGCCGCTCAGAACGGCCGCGTCGTTAATGCCATCGCCGACCATCGCGACGATCGCGCCCTCGCGCTGCAAAGCCTGCACGTAAGCCAGCTTCTGCTCGGGCAAAGTGTCGCCGAGCGCGGTGCCGATGCCGAGTTCGGTGGCGACCTGCTGCGTGACGGCTTGCTGGTCGCCGCTGAGCAGGATGACGGTCTTGCCGCTGGCCTGGAAATGGGCAATGACGTCGCGCGCATCGCTGCGCAAGCCATCGGCCAGGTCGAAGCGCGCCAGCCAGCCAGCGGCGTTGCCGAGATAAACCGCAGTGACATCGGGCATGGCGACGTCATCGCAGTGACCGGCCAGCCCGGCGACGAACGCGGCCGAACCGAGCCGGTAAGTGCTGCCGTTGAGCGTGCCTTCCAACCCGCGCCCGGTGATCTGGCGCACATCAGTCACAGACAGCGTCGCGCCCGGTCCATCCTGCGCCGCTGTCACGAGCGCTGCCGCCAGCGGATGCGCGCTGGATTTTTCCAGCGCCGCCGCCACTTGCAGGCAACCGTCCAGCGACGCCGCACCGAGCAGCTCGACATGCCGCAGCACCGGCTTGCCGGCGGTCAGCGTGCCGGTCTTGTCGAAGATGACGTGGGTCGCGCGATGCAAGGTTTCGAGCACATGCGCTTGCACGATCAGGATGCCGTTGCGTACCAGCCGGTCGGTGGCGGCGGCCAGTGCGGTCGGGGTCGCCAGCGACAACGCGCACGGACACGACACCACCAGCACTGCAATCGCGATCGGCCACGCACGCGCCGCATCGGCCCATTGCCAGTAGCCGAACACCGCCAGCGCAAACAGCAGCAGGATGCCGACGAACCACGCCGCCACATGGTCGGCCCACTGTGCCAGTTGCGGCTTGCCCTGCCCGGCCCGCTCGATCAATTTGACGAGAATCGACAGCGTGCTGTCGCGCGCGGCCTGCGTGATGCGCACGACGATGGGCTGGGTCGCATTGACCGCGCCGCCGGGCAGCGTCGCGCCGGCGCTCTTGCGCAGCGGCTGGCTTTCGCCGGTCAGCAGCGACAGGTCGACTGCGCTATCGCCTTCGAGCAGCACGCCGTCGGCGGCGATCGCTTCGCCGGGACGCACCAGGATCACGTCGCCTTCGCGCAGCTGGCCGGCGGCGATCAGCACCAGCGCGCGGTCGTCCGGATAACCGGGCATGGACCAGGCCGAGGCCGGCAATGCCGATTGCAGGTTGTTCAGCGCCGAAGCCGCCTTGCGCCGCGCGGCCAGCTCCAGATAGCGACTGCACAACAACAGGAAAATAAACATCGTGATCGAGTCGAAATACACGTCGCCACTACCGCGCAAGGTGGCCACGACGCTACCGATGAAAGCCGCGGCGATGCCGAGCGCCACCGGTACGTCCATGCCGAGCTGGAAGGTTTTCAGATTCACCCACGCGCCGCGAAAAAACGGCTGGGCCGAATACAGCACCGCCGGCAAGGTCAGCAGCAAACTGGCCCACTGCATCAGGCTGGCGATGTCGGCATCCATCGTGCCATCGCCGGCCATGTAACCCGGCAGCACGTACATCATCACCTGCATCATCGACAGGCCGGCGATAAAGAGCTGGCGGAACAGTGTCTTACGGGCCTTGTCGAGTTGCGCACCGTGGCGCACCGGATCGTAGGGATAAGCGGCGTAGCCGATTTCGCGCAGCGCGACGAGGATGTCGCTGGGCTTGCAGCGGTCGCGGTTCCAGCTGACCTGCAGGCGCTCGGTGGCGGCATTCATGGACACCGCCTGCACGCCGGGCAGGCGTGCCAGCCGGCGCTCGATCAGCCAGATACAGGCGGCGCAGCGGATGTCTTCGATCAGGAAAATTGCTTCGACGCTGTCGCCGTCAGTCTCGATACCGGCGACGGCTTCGCTGTCGTAGAGCGACAGTTCGGGCGGAATCAGGCCATCCTGTGCTGCGGTTGCGGCGCAGCCTTCGCGGGTGCGGTAGTAATCACTGAAGCCGTTGTCGACGATGCTGCGCGCAACCGCCGCGCATCCGGGGCAGCACATCGGCTGCACGACGGCATCGATGGTGACCTGCCAGTTGCTGCCCGCCGGTACCGGCAAACTGCAATGAAAGCAGCTGCTCATGACACGATCGGCGTGATGCAGATGGCATCAAGCCAGCTGCCCGGCATGCCATGCGATGCGCGCCATAAACCGAGCAAGCCAAAGGCCAGCACCAGCACGCCGCTGGCAATGCGTACGCCGCGTCGTTGCATCACTGCGCGCAATTGCGTGCCGAGCAAACCCATCACCAGCAGCGTCGGCAAGGTGCCCAGCCCGAAGGCCAGCATGACGCTCGCACCCGACAGCGCCGAGCCGGTCAGCATCGCGGTGAGCAGCACGCTGTAGACCATGCCGCACGGCAGCCAGCCCCACAGTCCGCCCATCGCGAACATTTTCAGCGGACTGTCGAGCGGCAGCAGGCGGCGCGTCAGCGGTTCAATGTGCTTCCAGAGCGCTTGGCCGAGCGACTCGATCCGCGCCAGTCCCTGCCACGCGCCGGTCAGGTACAAGCCCAGCGCCACCAGCATCAGGTTGGCCAGCCAGTAGCCAACCAGCTGGAACGTCGACACCCCGGTGAGCATGCGCGCGCCATTGGCCACGCCGCCCATCACGGCACCGGCGATCGCATAGCTGCCGATGCGTCCGGCGTTGTACGACAGCACCCGCAGCAAGCGGTCGGCCGGCACTGCCGCCATCACCGCCACCGGAAACGGCCGTGCCGCCGGTGCCACCGACAGCGCCGCCACGATCCCGCCGCACATGCCGACGCAATGGACACTGCCGAGCAGGCCGATGACAAAAAATGGCAGGAGCGACAGTGCGGTCATCGGGTATCCAGGTCAGATGGTCTTGGAATAGCGCAGCGGGTCGGGTGTGGCATTGAGGTAGCGGTCGAACACCATGCAGATATTGCGGATCAGCAGCCGGCCTTTCGGCGTGACGCTGATCCACTCGTCGTCGATGGTCAGCAAACCATCCTGTGCCAAGGTCTGCAGCTGCACCAGTTCGGCAGCGAAATAGCTCGCCACGGTGATCGGATACGCCTGCTCGATGGACGCAATCGACATCTCGAAATTGCACATCAGCGTCTGGATGATCGCGCGTCGCAGGATGTCATCCATGCCCAGCTTGATGCCGCGCGCAATCGGCAATTCGTTCTTGTCGAGATGTGCGTAATAGGCATCCAGCGTCTTCACGTTCTGGCTGTAAGTCGCCGCCACCGCGCTGATGGCCGAGACACCGCACGACACCAGATCGAGCTCGGCATGGGTCGAGTAACCCTGAAAATTGCGATGCAGCCGGCCCTGCGCCTGCGCGATCGCGAGGTCATCGGTGGGGCGGGCAAAGTGGTCCATGCCGATGTAGACATAACCGGCTTCGGTCAGGCGGCGGATGCACAGGGCCAGCATGTCGAGCTTGGTCTCGCCGGCGGGTAAGTCGGTATCGGAGATGCGCCGCTGCGGCTTGAACACGTGTGGCAAATGCGCATAGTTGTAGATTGCGATGCGATCCGGATTGGCCGCAATCACCTTGGCCAGCGTCTGCGCCATCGTCATCACGTTTTGCTTCGGCAAGCCATAGATCAGGTCGATGCTGACCGAACGGAAGTTAGCATCGCGCGCGGCCTGGATGATGGCCAGCGTTTCGCTTTCGGGCTGGATGCGGTTGACCGCTTTTTGCACCTCGGGATCGAAGTCCTGCACGCCCAGGCTGATGCGGTTAAAGCCCTGCCCGCGCAGCGTGAAGACCCGTTCGCGCGAGACCGTGCGCGGATCGACTTCGATCGAATATTCGCCGACATCGTCCGGTGCCAGCTTGAACCAGCGCCGCACATGCGCCATCAGCTCGCCCATCTGCGCATCCGAAAAATAGGTCGGCGTACCACCGCCCAGATGAACTTGTTCGACCAGATTCATGTCGGCAAACAGCTGACCCTGCATTTCGATTTCGCGCTTGAGATAGGTCAGATAGGTCGCCGCCTTCTCGACTTTTTTGGTGACGATCTTGTTGCAGGCGCAGTAGTAGCAGACCGTGTCGCAGAACGGAATATGCAGATACAGCGACAGCGGCTTGCGCCCGCCACGGGTACGCAGACCGGCGACGGCTTGCAGGTAATCGCGATAACGGAAGGCGTCCGTGAAACGGTCGGCGGGCGGATACGAGGTATAGCGCGGGCCCTGCTGCCTGAATTTGCCGATGAGCACGGCATCGAATTGCACCGACGGGACGGACTGGACCGGAATAGGGAAAACCATCAATTTGCTCCTGCTGCCAGTCACGCCGAGGCTGGGTACGTGACTTGATGCAACGCAGTGTAGGGAGCATGCCTCCCGAAAACTTTGACTCACATCAAAAACGGCGGAGACACAAGGTGTTTGCAAAAACGTGTTTGCAAAAACGTGTTTGCAAAAATCCCGGCAGCAGGTCAAGTCCGGTTACATCCCGTCCGGCATCGCCATCCCGGCGCGCAGCGCGGCGTCCCTAAGCGATTTCAGCACGGTGGCTTCATTGAATGGCTTGATGATGAAGCCGCTGGCACCGAGCGACAGGCACTGCTTGATGGTGTCCACGTTGCGTTCGCCACTGACCATCAGCACCACCATCTTGTCGAGCTCGGCGGGTAACTGCTTGAGCACATCGATGCCGCTGATATCCGGCATCACGATATCCAGACAGACCACTTGCGGCTTGAGTTTCATGATCAACTCGTACCCGTTGTTGCCGTTGCTGGCTTCGCCGATGACCTGCAGGCCGCTGCGTACCAGCATCGCGCGCAAGACGGCGCGGGTCATTTCATTGTCATCGATGATCAGTGCGTTCAACGCGATTCCTTGGAGCGAATGAAGGAGACGAAGCTACCATAAGTTATAAAGTTACCGCAAAGAACTTTTTTAGTGAGCGGGCTTGTGCCCCGCCCCGCCCGCCCGCAGGGCCGCATCGGCAAGTGCCTTGAGCACGGTCGCGGCATTGAACGGCTTGATGATGAAGCCGCTGGCACCGGCAGCCACGCACTGCCTGATCGTGTCCGTGTCCCGCTCTCCGGTGACCATCAGCACGACCACGTGCGGCATCGCTTCCTTGAGCTGTTTGAGCACCTCGATACCGCTCAGATCGGGCATCAGGATATCGAGGAACACGATGTCGGGCAGCAGCTTGAGTGCCAGCTCGAGGCCGGCCTTGCCGTTGCCCGCTTCCCCGCACACATGATGAACGGTGCCGAACAGCATCGCCCGCAACACCGTGCGGGTCATCTCATTGTCGTCAACGATCAGTACGTTCAATGGAGTTGTCCAGGTAGCCACCATGGGCAGCCAGCACCCGGATAGGGGCTAACGCTGCCTCATTAGGGCTACCTTACCATCAGGACTGCGGTCGCCATTCAATCGCAACATCAAGTCACGGCTGGCAACTATAAAGCGAACGTCAACGCAGGGTCTGCGCCCCGTAATCCCTCATCGCGCCAACGCCCGCATCCCCCTTCTTCTGCAACGGCAAGCGCTTCATCGCCGGCCGCTCTCCCCCCACCGGCGTCGCCACCCTCACCGCCGGTTGCTGATGCGCCAGCTTGAACACCGTCAGCGTCTGCACCACCTTCAATGTCTGTTCCTGCAAACTGCCCGCCGCAGCGGCGGCCTGCTCGACCAACGCCGCGTTCTGCTGCGTGACTTCATCCATCTGCGTGACCGCATCATTGACTTGCCCGATACCGGCGCTTTGCTCGCGCGAGGCCAGCGCGATCTCGTTCATGATGCTGCTGACGCGGTCGACCGAGGCGATGATGTCGCGCATCGTGCTGCCGGCCTGTTCGGCCAGCACCGTGCCGCTGCCGATGCGTTCGACCGAGACATCGATGAGCTGCTTGATTTCTTTGGCGGCACTGGCACTGGG